>CAXBNH010000107.1:0-9349 GCA_963976905.1 uncultured Algibacter sp. | reverse complement strand
CACAACCTGGACCTGATGCCAGCCAAAATGGCCAATCAGAATCTAGTGATGTGGAAGACGTAGACTTTGAAGAAGTCAAGTAGCCTGTACTGAGCGAAGTCGAAGTATAGACTTTGAAGAAGTTAAATAATTGTCATTCCTGCGAAGGCAGGGATCTCATCAAACAATAGTAAAACGCAATCAGAAATGGTTGCGTTTTTTTATGAATTTTAACTATTAAAATCTAAGCCTCCAAACAAACTATGCATGCATAATATTCAGTATATTTGTTGAAATCACGTTTCAAATTATGGTTCAAAAACTTACCGAACTTCTCAATATCAAATACCCCATCATTCAAGCACCTATGTTTTTGGTGTCTAATGTAGCCATGGTTGCAGAAGCGATGACATCTGGTATTGCTGGTTGTATCCCGGCTTTAAATTATAGAACCTTGGAAGAGTTGAGAGCCGCAATCCAAGAATTAAAAGATTCGAAGGTTGATGGCGGTTCGTTTGGTTTTAATTTAATAGTCAATAAATCCAATGTAAAATACAAAGACCAGTTGGAAGTGATTTGCGAAGCAGGTTGCGACTTTATCATAACCTCTTTGGGAAGTCCTGAGGAAACTATCAACCAAGCTCATAAAGTAGGTATCAAAGTATTTTGTGATGTGGTGGATTTAAAATTCGCAAAAAAAGTGGAAGCTTTGGGAGCCGATGCTATTATTGCTGTAAATAATGAAGCTGGAGGCCATCGCGGTAATCTATCGCCTAAAGATTTAATAACCGAATTGGTCGAAAATTGTAATATCCCCATAATCTCCGCAGGTGGCGTGGGCCAAAAATCTGATATTGACAGGATGTTAAGTTACGGCGCGGCTGGGGTGTCTGTGGGAAGTCCGTTTATTGCTTCCGTGGAGGCCAATGTAACCGACGAATATAAACAAGCTTGTGTCGATTACGGTGCCAATGATATTGTAATGACCGAGCGTATTTCTGGAACACCATGCACGGTCATTAATACACCGTATGTTCAGAAAATTGGAACAAAAGCCACGTGGTTGGAATCTGTTTTAAACAGACATAAAACACTCAAAAAATGGGTAAAAATGATTCGATTTTCCATCGGTATGCGCGCTACCGAAAAAGCTGCGAAAGAAGCTACTTATAAAACCGTTTGGGTTGCTGGCCCAAGTATTGAGCATACTACAGACATATTGCCAACCAAAGAAATCGTTGAGCGATTGATTCATTAATTTTTGGTATTTTATAGATTCACTAGGTTTTGGTATCTCTTTTTCTGTATTTTTATGGCATCTAACTTCAAAATAATCAACGTTATGTGTTACAAATTTCCAGTATCTTTTTGCATAGTGCTCCTTTTTTGTGTTTCCTGCGGAAAAAACAAAAAAACAACCCAACCGGAAACAGAAATAGTTGAACAAGCATTTCAGCCTAGTTTAGAACTTGTTTGGCAAACCGATTCGTTATTAACTACTTGTGAATCTGTGTTGTATGATAAAGTTTCAAAAACCATTTATGTGTCAAATATCAACCAAGACCCATGGGAGAAAGATGGTAATGGGTTTATTTCCACTATAAATACCGAAGGTAATATAACGGAATTAAAATGGGTTGAAGGCATGAGCGCTCCAAAAGGTATGGGTATTTCCAACGGCAAATTATATGTGAACGATATTGATGACCTTGTTGAAATTGATATTGAAAGCAGAAAAATTTTAAATAAATATACGGTTGAAGGCAATCCGCGATTAAACGACATTACGGTAAGTCCTGAAGGGGCTGTGTATAGTTCTGGCACTAATTCAAATACGATATATGAATTTGTTGGCGATGCATTGCATGTAGTGGCGAAAGATTCTCTAGGAGGCCTTAATGGGTTATTGTGGCAAAAAGAAGCCTTATATTATTTGGATTTTGCAACAAACAATTTTGGAGCTTTTGATATGGAAACAAAAGCCTTTAAAACGCTTACAGAAGAAATAGGTCAAGGAGATGGTGCGGTACGTCTGGAAAATGGCGATTTTATTACCTCTAGTTGGGGTGGCCAGTTGTTTTATATTAATTCGAAAGATTGGACTAAAACCAAACTTTTAGATACGCAAGACCAATCTATAAACGCCGCGGATATTGATTATATCCCAGAAACCCAAATGTTGTTGGTACCAACTTTTTTCCATAATCGCGTGATGTGCTATAAAGTGAACTTGCAATAATCAGAAAAAAATAATTTATTAAAGAACAATTTATATGAAGCAAAGACGATTAGGGCGCAATGGATTTGATGTTAGTGAAGTCGGTCTGGGCTGTTGGCAATTAGGAGCCGATTGGGGCACTCCACTAAATGATGCAGCTAGTTTTGCCATTTTAAATAAAGCAGTTGCCAATGGCATCACGTTTTTAGATACCGCTGATGTTTACGGCAATGGTAGAAGTGAACGACTTATTGGCGAATTTTTAAAAACGTGCAAAACCCCATTGCGCATTGCCACCAAATTTGGACGAAACGGAAATGTATTTCCAGATGACTATACTCAAGATAAATTGAGGCAATCGGTTGAAGGCTCTATACAGCGTTTGGGCGTGGAAGCGCTCGATTTATTACAATTACATTGTGTACCGATGAACGTGCTTAAACAAGGTGCTATTTTTGATTGGTTGAGAGCCTTGAAACAAGAAGGTTTAATACTCAATTTTGGAGCCAGTGTTGAAACTGTTGAAGAAGGGTTGTTATGTATGGAACAGGAAGGACTACTATCTTTACAGGTTATATTCAATATGTTTAGGCAGAAACTGGTATCCGAATTATTACCGCAAGCCGAAGCAAAAGGTGTGGGCATTATTGTAAGATTACCATTGGCAAGTGGTCTGTTAACAGGTAAGTTTGATAAAAAGACCACGTTTTCAGAAAATGACCACCGAAATTATAACAAAAATGGCGATGCTTTTAATGTGGGCGAAACTTTTGCAGGTTTGCCATTTGAAAAAGGTGTGGAATTTGTGGATGCCATTAAAAACGATATACTGCCCAATAACTTAACCATGGTTCAACTGGCATTACGTTGGATATTGGACCACAAAGCGGTAAGCACAATCATTCCTGGAGCAAGTTCGCCCAAACAAGTGATTGGTAATGCGGTTGTTTCAGATTTGGAAGAATTGACACCTGAAACTCATAATGCGTTAATGGCATTGTATAAAACGCAAGTGCATCAAGAGGTTCGGGGAGTGTATTAATAGAATAAAAGGATTTGAATAGTAAAAAACCACATTTACAATTATGCTGAATGTGGTTTTTTTTGTTTATAAGTGTTTATAACTTCGTTTTTTATTGAGTAGGAAAAATTCTAAATTTGGGTTTGAATAGATAAAATGAATTGTAACGCATTTTAATCGAAATAATAAGAATGGGGTTTTTTAATAACAAAGGAGAACAATTACAATATCTTGAAGAAGAAAGACAAAAACTTTGGGATCGTGTTGGAAGTTTAGAAAAGTATACTCAAGAACTAAAAATAGAAATAGATAGGCGTACTAATGATGATGAAAAAGAGGCAAGACAAAGTTCTAAAAAAGCTTCTGAGTTCAAAAATAAAATTGAAGTAAAATTGGCAGAAGCTAATCAGCTTGTTGATCAGCTTTCAAATGAACTAGAATCTGCTAGGGAAACAAAAAATGAAATTAATGAATTTAGTAATGAAGCAAATAAACAAAAATTATCTATTGAAGAATCTAAAAGCAGGTTAGAAGATGCTGAATCTGATTTTGAAAAAAAATTGGATACAATTAATTCTCGTATAGGTAATATTGATGGCATATTTGAAAAATATCCAGATCTAGAAGAACAACTTTATGAAATAGATGATTTTACAGTTAAGATTGAAGAGAATTTAGATAAATCTAATTTAAGTTTAGCAGCCCTAAACAAACGAAAAAAGGATTTTGATGATTTACATTTAGAAGTTTTTGGATATGAACAAGTAGATGATGAAACTGGTGAAAAAACAAAAGTAGAAGGGCTTAAAGATGAATTAAGTACGTCTTATAAAGAACTTACAGAGAGAATTGATGAATCTTTTGAGAATGTAGAAGGATTAAATAATAATTATGAAAAGAAATATGCCTCCTTCGAAGAGGTCTTTAAAAAGAGGTATAAGAAGATAAACGATGATATTGCTGCGTTACTTCCTGCCGCAATGACAGCAGGACTTAGTTCTGCATTTTCAAGTAAAAAGGATGTTGAGGTAGCGTCTTCCGTCGAATTACAAAAAAGATTTAATCAAGGTATTTATTTTATGATAACAGTTAGTTTAATACCTGTTGTTGTAAGTGTTTATTTTTTATATAAAGGAATTGCTTTTGAAGAAGTTATCATTAGATTACCTCGATTAGTTTTAGCAATTATTCCTATGTATATTCCCGTTTTATGGTTTACTTATTCTGCTAATAAAAAATTAAATTTATCCAAAAGACTTATTGAAGAATATTCACATAAGGAAGTTTTAAGTAGAACTTATGAAGGATTGGCTACTCAAATAGAGAATTTGGATAACCCTGAGCAATCTAAAGATTTAAGATTTAGATTGCTCTCTAATTTCTTACAAGTATCTTCTGAAAATCCGGGAAAACTTATTTCAAATTATGAAGCATCGGACCATCCTGTTATGGAAGCTTTAGAGCAAAGTTATAAATTGCAAATGTCAATAGACAAACTTGAAGGAATTCCTGGAATGGGAAAAATGGCAGCATTTTTAGAAAGAAAAGCTAAAAATAAAATAGCTGATAAAGATAAGGTTATAGATAAAGTATTATCAAATATAAATACTAATGGTATAGAAAGAGAAGAATCTGACACATGATAACCCTAGATAGTATTCGTCTCTTGACACTTATTCTATCAATTTAACGCTGGCATTATCTCATAAAAAAAACCACTCCAATAAAGAAGTGGTTTTAAGTACCATTTTAATAAGAGTCCTGCATTCACATGAATACATTACTTTTTAGCCTTTTGCTTATTGATTTCATCTTGCAATTGGCGTCTTACTTTTTGTTCGCGTTCTAGGGCTGTTTTGCGGTGCTCGTCAAATTCTTCTTCAATTTCAGCCAGATTGTGTTTGGCCTGTCTGGTAACGGTGTTACTATTGTTGAATTTATAAATGAAGAATAATAACAAGCCCAGTAAAGCCGCAATAATGGTCCACATCAGCACATTATAACTGGTTTTGCTCATGAGCATACCAAATAGTGCCATGCTATCTTTTTCGTTATTGGTTTGGTCTAGATCATCTTGCGTGTTAGACAGGTTTGCTTTTAAATCTGAAATTTCTTTAGCTTGGCTATCTACAATTATTTGCGTGTCCACTAAATCTTTACGTACAGCTTTTAAAGAATCTAGCGTATGTGATTTTAATTCGGTCAACCAATGGCTTTTTATTACTTTGTATGTTTGTCCGCGTTCATCTCTCCAGCCATTGGATTTTGTTATCACATATTCAAATTGATTATCAATAGTACCGCTGTCTAAAGATAGTTTGTCTTCGTTTTCATCGGTTTGTGAAAATGCTGTTAGTGAACATGTGAAAAGGGTTGCTACAAAAAGCAGTAATTTAATAGGTTTCATTTAAGATTGGTTTAATCAGGTTTTTAAAATTTTTGCAAGTTATTAAATAATGTTTAGATAAGGTGCATTTTAATAAAAAGCCTCACGTTGAGTGAGGCTAAATTATATACGGAACGAAAAATATTTTGGATGTTTTAAAATGAATTTCGTTTTAATTTTGTGGTTTATCTAAAATTATAGCGTTCCTTTTCGCCTTGTGTATTGATGATTTCAATTCTTAAAGGTTCATTCGGGGCACTATTTTTTAGAATATCTTGGGCATCATCTACAGAATTTACTTTGGTGTCGTTTATAGCTGTGATGATAGTGCCGGGTTTTACATCATTGTTTCTCCAATAGTTTTCATATTTGCCATCCAACTCCATGATTTTGATACCGTTTGACGCTTTGAGTTTTTGCAAATCTTCTTTTTTGGCATTTTTCACTTAACTGATCAATGGAGTAAGACGATACTTTTTTTTAAAATCATATATAATAAGTCGCACTTAACGCAAGACATTTTGCACATGATTTAAGATTTTTTTTTTTATTAAACAAAGTTGAATTCAACTGAATTCTAGAACATTAGATAGATAAAAAAGTTTTACTTCTAAACTAAAATACCACTACAATGTCCAAATACTTCATAGCCTGGGTCTGCAACACATACACTATTGCCACAGCACGTATCTGAAAAACCAGAAGGAGCTACAGTACACAACATTAAAGGTTGATTACATCCACTATCTTCATAGCCACCAAAAACAATTTTTAATTCTTCTCTTTCAAGCAAATCTCCTTTTCGGATTTTTAAATCTTTTAATTTTATTTTTTTCATGTTTTTAATATAAATTAATGTGATATAGAGACAGTAGACATCCCTCCTTCATTTACGCATTTTGAGACATAATTGTCTTTTTTATTTTCACTTTTTGTTGTTTTTACCCAATGACTTCCTGGAAAAGTACAGCGAACAGTATATGTGCCACTACTTTCTTCATATCCACCAAATACAGTTCTTAATTCATCGTTCTTTAGTAAATCATTTGATAATATGTTCAGGTTTTTTAATTTTATTTTTTTCATAATGTTAATTAAATAGTTATTTGAAATATAATTATTATTTGATATTAAAGAGGCTTCATTTTGATTATCAATACATTAACAGATTAAACTATCCTTTATAGGGATAGTTGGCTATAATAATTTAGTTAATTTCCAATGATTATGGAGTGTATATAGGCATAGATTGATAGAATGTGTCATAGCCTAAACTATTCCAAGCGTTCATCCATGAAAAAGCTAAATCCCAATTATCCGTTTGAAAAGACGCAACTATTACACCATTATTGTTTTTTCTATAACAAGTATAGGTCAATTCATTTCCATACCCACCAAATATAGTTTTTAATTCATTTCTTTGTAGCAAATCGTTTGTTTGTATCTTCAAATTTTCTAGCTTTATTTTTTTCATAATTTATAAAAAATTTTAAATCCAGGTAAATGTAAGTTTTTTTTTCAAAAAAAACAAGTTATCTAAAATAATAATGTCCTCTTTCTCTATTATTATTAATGAGTTCAATTCTTAGAGATTCGTGTTGATATTTATCAATAAGTTGTTCTAAATCTTCAATGGAGGTTATTTTAGTACTATTTATAGAAATAATTATATTACCTTTTTCAATACCATATTCTCTTAAACTTTTGGCGTAACTTCCATTTAAGTTCTCAATCATGACTCCGTTATTAACCCTATACTTTTTACGTGCATTTTCGTTCAAGTTTTTTAAAGTTCCAATTAACGGAAAGTAAAAAGTTTTATTCTTTAAAAGAGTTACATAAGTTCTTTTTTCATTACCATTTCGAGTATATAAGACTTGAACGTCGTCATTTAAGCTTTTAGCATTAAGAACACCTTTTAAATCGGAGTATCTTGAAATTTTTATACCATCAATTCCTTTAATAATATCTCCTTTTTTCAATCCTGATTTATCGGCTCCAGAACCTTCCTCTACATTGTCAATATAAATACCTTCTGTTTCATCAATATTTAATTCTTCTGCTAAATAACCATTTAATTCTTTTGGAATTATTCCTAAAATTCCATTTTGTACATTGCCATATTCCATAATATCATTGACAACTTTTTTTGCAACATTGCTAGGCACAGCAAATGAATAGCCAATGTAAGAGCCAGTTTCAGAGGCAATAGCGGTGTTAATGCCAATAAGGTCTCCTTTGGTATTTACAAGAGCACCACCAGAATTTCCTTTATTTACAGCAGCATCAGTTTGTATATAAGATTGTTTAGATTGTCCTTCTAAACTTCTGAATTTTGAACTAATGATACCCGCAGTAACTGTAGAGGTTAAATTAAACGGATTCCCAACTGCCAATACCCATTCACCAATTTTAACGTTATCAGAATCTCCAAACGTGGCAAAAGGCAAATCTTCATCAGCATCAATTTTTAGCAAAGCGATGTCTGTTTTTGTATCTGTACCAATAATTTTGGCATCGTAGGTTTTGTTATTGTTCAAGGTAACGGACAACTCTTGTGAATTGTTAATAACGTGATTGTTGGTAACTATGTATCCATCAGGTGTAATAATGACCCCAGAACCTGAACTTAATTCTTGTTTGTGAATAAAGCTTCTTCCATAAATTAAATCTTGTACTGAAGTTGGTCCACTTACTATAGCCGTGTTTTTTACGTGCACAACAGAGTGGATGCTATTTTCGGCCGCTTTAGTTAAATCGGGGGTTTCGTAAGGTTTGAAAAGGGCATTGTTAGTGTTGCTTGTCGGTAAAAAGGATGTTGTGGGAGTTTCGGTATTAGAAAATGCCATTTGATTATCATTTTCAATAAAAAGTTTATAGGCACTTAAAGTCATAATGCCACCCAAAACTGAAACTAGGATTAATGTTAGAATCTTTTTCATTTGTGTTTAAATTTATGTTTAAGATATTTGTTTGAAATTATATTTTTAAATAACGATTAAAATTAAATATTTATTGAATCGTGTTTTCTGTTTTAACGATTTTTAACGTCAACTTTAACGCGTGTTTAACAATCGGGAAATCGGTTAAAATTTCTATCTTTGTGGTTTATTATGCAACAGACTTTTTATAAATACCAAGGAACAGGAAACGATTTTGTGATGATTGATAATCGTCAACAAACATTCGACAAAAATAATACCAAATACGTTGCGCAATTGTGCGACCGACGTTTTGGCATAGGGGCAGATGGCCTTATTTTACTGGAAAATCACGATACGTTGGATTTTAAAATGGTATATTACAATGCTGATGGAAATGAAAGCACCATGTGTGGTAATGGCGGACGTTGCTTGGTGGCTTTTGCGAAACAATTGGGAGTTATTGAAAATGAATGCACATTTGAGGCGATTGACGGATTGCACCATGCATCGATAGAAGACGGCATTGTAAAGCTTCAAATGCAAGATGTTGATAGTGTTGAAAAACATGCCCATCATCTTTTTTTGAATACGGGATCGCCACACCATGTGCAATTTGAACCAGAAATTGAAAATTTTGATATCAAAACAAAAGGGGCAGAAATCAGATACGGTGCGCCATATAATCAAGCGGGCAGTAATGTGAATTTTGTAAAACAATTATCAGATTCTGATTTTAGGGTGCGTACTTATGAACGTGGGGTAGAAGACGAAACCTTGTCTTGTGGCACCGGGGTTACAGCGGTTGCCATTGCCATGCATTA
>CAXBNH010000106.1:0-9353 GCA_963976905.1 uncultured Algibacter sp. | reverse complement strand
CAAATGGCGTGAATGCGAGCAAACTGATTTTGGTTTTCGGCAATGACATTTTTTAATGCTTTATAACCCGACGAACCTCTTTTGACCAATTCAAATTGTGCTTTTTTTCGAATGCGCATATCTTCATAAGAAAGCAAGGTTATAAGGGAATCGATCGGATCTTCTTTATAATCTAAAGTCATTAATCGTTTAGTTTTTAATCGTGCCTCTTTCAGATTGTTTTTGCTATCTTCAACATCCAATTTCCAAACGCGGCCATAGTTTTTTGTGCCCCAGCCGTTTATCCAATCAGACATGTACAAAGTACCATCGGGTCCAAAACGCAAGCCCGTTGCCAACACGCCAGTTAAAATGGACTCGTCTTTATCCAGTTCAAACGAAGCGCCTTTGGGTTTTAATGTGAAATTCCAAATATGAGATCTATTGGGTGCTCCAGAAAATTGTACCAAATAGAAACTGTTCAACCATTCTTTTCCAAGTGCAGTTCCCGGATTGTATGCCATACCTGTAGGGCCTGCATGAAAATTGGCAAGAGGCGGCATGATATATGCTGCTTGGCCTTCCCATCTGGGCTTGAAAAGCAGCTCGTCCATCCATACTTTGTAACTGTTGTTTTTGGGATCTGTATATTTTCCGTATTGCCAATTGGAACGCCAGCCAGCATCTGAACCTTCCACAATATAAACCAAGCGTTCCTCTTCGCCAGCATGGTCACCGTCATTATCAGAAGAAATGATGTTTCCGTAAGCATCAAAAACAAATTCGTGGGTATTGCGCAAGCCATGGGCAAATACCTCAAAATTACTGCCGTCAGGATTGCAACGTACAATAACGCCTTGGTTGGGATATTTATGGGTATTGCCTTCAAGATCGGTAAGATTGGCACCAATATCGCCTATGCCCCAATAAATTTTGCCATCGGGCCCTTCAATAGCACCAGACATGCCGTGACCGCTAAATCCAATATGAACTCCAAAACCAGTAACCAAAGATGTTTTTTCATCAAGAATACCATCGCCGTTAGAGTCCGTAAGTTTCCACATATCTGGTGCAATGCCCAAATAAACGGCATCGTCTTTTACAAGCAATGCACCAGCGACATCGGTCACTTCAGTATTAAAATCACTTAATATACGGGTTGAAATATCTGCAAGCCCATCGTTATCGGTGTCCTCAAGCATCCAAATCTCATCTTTTTCAACCGCTAAATCTTCCCAATCGCTATAACAATCGTTATTCAAATCTTTTAACCATGAATTTTGGTCGCTTAATTCGTTGGCAAATATGGTGTGAAGAAATTCACGTCTATCTTCCACAGATTGCAATGAAATGGAAGGTGTCATCCAATCTCTATGGCCTCGAATATCAAATTCTGAATTTTTTTGGCGGTTGGTTCTGGTTAAATAAACTCTGCCTTTGTCATCAATATCCAAAGCCACAGGGTCTGGTGCCAAAGAATCTGACGCCCACAAACTCAACTCCAGCCCATCGGCCACAACCGCACTTATGCTTTTTCTGGTTTCAATGGCTTTATCCATGTCCGTAAGGGAATCGCCCATAATGGTTAATGGGATTTCTTTAGGTTTATCGGGTTTTGTATTACAGGAAAACACCAATAATAAAAGCCCGGAAAATAGAATAAAGTGAAAAGAAGTTGGTTTAAGTACCATAAATAAAGTTCAAAAAGTTGATTTAACTTGCTAAAAATAAGGATTTATTGATTTGTGAAAAAAACGTTAAGAAGAGTTTAAGATAAAATGGCTTTTTAGGTATGATAAAGATGGTTTGTTGGATAAGATAGCTTAGGATGGATTTTGTTTTAATATGGTTAGGTTTTGCCAAAATATTAATATATTCGGAAGTTGTGTTAATGTTCATAAAATGCGAAAAATCAATATATCCATTATTTTAAAATCAGTTGCTTTAATATTTCTATTATTATTGTTGGTTGGTTGTGGAAACGAGAAGGAGTCAAAAACATATACTATTGGTTTTTCGCAAACAGGTATTAATGATGAATGGCGCAAGGCCATGAACCAGTCCATGGAAATCCAGGCCGCTTTTTATCCTGAAATTGAACTTACTATTTTAGATGGCGAAGACGATATTGAAAACCAAATAAGCGATATCGAACAACTCATAGCCGCCAAAGTTGATATATTGATTGTTTCTCCTGTAAAATCAAAGCCCATTACTCCCATTGTAGAGAAAGCGTATAAAATGGGCATTCCTGTTTTAATTGTCGATAGAAAAATTGATGGTGAAAACTATACCGCTTATTTTGGGGGGGATAATTACCAAGTAGGGACCAATGCGGCAAATTATTTGGCTTCCCTGTCACAAGACAAAAAGAAAATTGTTGAAATAAAAGGATTGGCAGGATCTTCGCCAGCCTTGGAGCGCAGTTTAGGATTCAATAATGTTGTTAAAAACAACAATCATCTAGAAGTGGTAAAAACCATTGAGAGCAATTGGGAAAGTTACTCAATGAAGGATACGCTCCGCAAGGTTCTGGAAGATATTAAGGATGTGGATTACGTTTTTGTCCATAACGATAGGATGGCTTATGGAGCCTGGGAAGTTGCCAAAGAAAAGGGGCTTCAAGATGCCATAGAATTTATTGGGGTGGATGGATTGAATGGCCCAAACGGAGGCATTCAACTTGTAAAAGATGGTATTTTGACCGCTACCATTTTATATCCTACGGGAGGTGATGAGGCGATTCGATTGGCCATGAAAATCTTAAATAACGAAAAGGTATCTAAAAGCAATATCTTAAGTACTACTGTAATAGACTCCAGAAATGCTGATATTATGAAAAACCAATTTGATAAAATCAACCAGCATCAAATTGATATTGAAAATCAGCAACAAAAAATAAAAAAACAACAAGAAACCTATTCCACCCAAAGCAACATCTTAAAAGTTCTTTTAGGGTTATTGATAACCAGTCTTCTATTGGCAGCGTACAGCATCTATTCTGCAAATAGCATCCGAAAGAAAAAAAGGGAACTGGAATTGCGGAACAAGAAAATTACCATTCAGCGCAATCAAATCAAGAAAATAGCGGAAGAGGTTAAAATAAGCAACGATGCCAAAGTGAATTTTTTCACGGGTTTATCACATGAATTTAAAACCCCCATCACCCTGATTTTATCGTCCATAGAATCACTTTCAGAAAACAAAGCCATAAAAGACAACAAACTCCTGAAAGAGGTGGGGCTGATTTTCAATAATTCAAAAAGGTTGCTCCGATTGATCAACCAATTGCTTGATTTTAGGAAAATTGAAGACCGTAAATTTATTTTAAAGGCTTCCGAAACCAATTTGTACCAGTTTACCAAAGGGGTTTTTAAGGATTTTGAGCGTGAGGCACAAAAGCGAAGTATCAATTTTACGATTGGCACAAACGATGAAGACTTGAAGGTTTTTATAGATAGGAATTTGATGGACAAGGTTTATTTCAATTTACTTTCCAATGCTTTTAAGTTTACGCCGGATAATGGAAACATAAGTGTTGAAATAGTTAATGACCACAACAGCAATTTTTTAAAAGTCGTGTTTAAGGACAGCGGTATAGGCATTCCAAAACAAGATTTGCAAAATGTTTTCAAGGTTTTTTTTCAAGGCTCCAATAACAATCAGCCCAGTTCTGGCATTGGGTTGCATTTAACCAAGGAATTTGTTGAATTGCATAAAGGAACAATAGAGGTGGGCAGTAAGCACGGTGCCGAATTTATCATTACCCTTTATAAAGGTAATGCGCATTTAGATCCGGATGAGATTGTTCATGAACCCGATATGGTTGATTCTGCAACTTTAAATTTTGATGGCGACTATGAAGAGGATGCCTTTAAAGAAGTAGAAAAAGCGAATGACGGCGAACGCTATTCCATTTTAATCATTGAAGATAACCCAGATTTAATTACGTTTTTAAGGAATAAATTCATAGGCGAGTATGAGGTCCATTGCTCCGATGGATCGGACGGCATTGAAAAGGCCCTGGAATTGATACCTGATGTCATCATTTGCGATGTTAACCTGCCCGATAAAACAGGATTTGAAATTTGTGAATTCCTAAAAAAGGATTTAAGAACTTCACATATCCCGATAATCATGCTTACGGCGTTGAACAATAAGGAGTCCTATATAAAAGGACTGCAATCGGGGGCCGACCTGTTTTTAACTAAACCATTCAGTTATGCCATACTTTCCCAATCTGTAAAGACCATGATTTACAATAGGGAAAAGCTTAGGTACTATTTTATCAACAATATCCATAAAATCAATTCAGGAGAGGGTTTTGGTTTGTTTGAACAAGACTTTATTTCAGGCATAAATAAGATCATTGATGATAATCTGGACAATTCCAAGTTTTCTGTGGAGCATCTGGCAGAAAAGCTAAACATATCTAGAGTTCAGCTTTACCGAAAGATCAAAGCAATTTTGGGGGTAAGCATCAGTGATTACATTCTTAACGTCAGGTTGGAAAAGGCCAAAGCGATGTTAGATGACTCTAAACTTACTATTTCTGAAATTGCTTATGCTACCGGGTTTTCTTCCCCTAATTATTTTTCTACCAGTTTTAAGAACAAATACAATTTAACCCCTAAATCTTACCGCGCAAATAATTAAGTATTTAGATGTATTGTTGATAGCGCAATCCTAAAAATCCATCGGCTTTTTTTGTCGTCTTTGCTTGTAAAATTCTAAAAATAAAAACCATTTTTTAAAGGATATCGAATTACCAAGAGCGGTTTTTAAGGTTATTCATAATAATTGAGGCCTGTTTTTGTTAAAATGATAATCATTCTTTAAATAAAATGCGTAACAATTTTAAAGATTTATGTAACAATTTCTAATTCAAGAGCTTTCTTTAAAAAATAAAATACAGCATAACTATATGAAAAACAATTAGTTGTGAATTATATAACATCCATTAACAAATCTATAAGGAATTGAAACATCTCTAAAATACAAATCAGTGCTTTCATTTTACATTGCAACTAGCTAAACTAAATACCACCACCACATGAATAAAAAGATATTAATATGGTCTATTACTGCCGCACTTGCAGGTTTTTTATTTGGATTTGATACCGTAGTGATTTCGGGAGCCGAAAAAAAACTACAACTGTTATGGAGGTCTTCTGATATGTTTCATGGGGTTGTTGTTATAGGAATGGCACTTTGGGGAACCGTTGTAGGGGCCTTTTTTGGAGGGATTCCTACCAATAAATTAGGACGGAAAAAAACATTGGTTTGGATTGGCGTGCTCTATACAATATCCGCAATGGGTTCTGGTTTAGCAAACGACCCCATAACGTTTGCCGTTTTTAGATTTATAGGAGGTTTAGGTGTAGGGGCTTCAACCATTGCAGCGCCAGCCTATATATCTGAAATTGCCCCTGCAAAAGATAGAGGTAAATTAGTAGGCCTTTACCAATTCAATATTGTTTTTGGTATTTTGATAGCTTTCTTTTCTAACTATCTACTAAATGATATAGGCGAAAATGCATGGCGTTGGATGGTAGGTATTGAGGCTTTTCCCGCCGCTATTTATACGCTTTTTGCAATAAGCATTCCTAAAAGTCCCAGATGGTTGCTTACAAAATTCAGAAATGATGAGGCTAAGGAAGTTTTAAAAGTGATCAATCCTGATTTAGATCCGGAAAAACTTATGATGGAGATTAAGGATGAGATGGATAATACAGTTCCAAACGAAGACATCTTTCTAAAAAAATATCGATTTCCTTTAATACTAGCCTTTTTAATAGCTTTCTTTAATCAATTGTCGGGTATTAACGCGTTTTTGTACTATGCACCTAGAATTTTAACTGAAGCAGGATTAGAAGAAAGTTCAGCACTATTAAGCAGTATAGGCGTGGGCGTTACCAATATGCTTTTTACACTTTTAGGAATCTTTTTAATTGATAGATTAGGTAGAAAACAATTGATGTATATCTGTTCTTTTGGATACATCATTTCATTGTCATTAGTATCGGCCGCTTTCTTTTTGAATTGGGAAGGGAGTTCCATGCCCATCTTCCTATTTATGTTCATTGCATCGCATGCCATTGGGCAGGGCACAGTTATTTGGGTGTTTATTTCAGAAATATTCCCTAATCATTTGCGTGGTTCAGGACAGGCTTTTGGCAGCTCGGTGCATTGGGTGTTGGCCGCGGTGGTGCCGTCTTTGGTGCCTGTGCTATTTTCAACAATAGGAGCAGGCGTTGTGTTCTTGGTGTTCACCATCATGATGGTATGCCAATTATTATTTGTGGTCTTTATGATGCCAGAAACAAAGGGGGTTACTCTTGAAGAATTAAGCAAAAAACTAATTAAAAGCAAAAATCAAACTAACTAAAACTAAATTAAGATGAAACAAATGAAATTTAATAAGCTAATTTTTTTAATGCTTGTTTTGTCAATGTTTGTCAGTTGTAAAAAAACAACTGGAACAAAACAAACTGACATTGAAATAGTAGAAACTCAGTCATATTCCGAAGAAGAGCTTTATAGGCCCAACTTTCATTTTACGCCAAAGGCAAATTGGATGAACGACCCCAATGGGATGTTTTATTACAATGGATATTATCACTTGTACTTTCAATACCATCCAGAAAGTAACGTTTGGGGTCCCATGCACTGGGGCCATGCCATTAGTACGGATATGATTACTTGGACAGAACAACCCATAGCCATTTATCCGGATGATTTAGGAACTATTTTTTCGGGTAGTGCTGTAGTTGACATCAGCAACAGTTCTGGCTTTGGAGAAGTAAACAATGCAATACCAATTGTTGCCATGTACACCAGTTCAAAACAATTGGAAGGGACTGATAACTGGAAACAAACACAGAGTATTGCATATAGCAATGATGAAGGTAGGACATTTACAAAGTATGCGAATAATCCTGTAATAGATAACGATAAATTAAAAGATTTTAGAGACCCTAAAGTTTCATGGGACGAAGATCACAAAAAATGGGTCATGGTACTTGCGGCGGGCGATAGAATCAAGTTTTATGAATCTAAAAATTTAAAAGACTGGAATTTGCTTTCAGATTTTGGTCAAGGCATTGGCGGTCATGGCGGTGTTTGGGAATGCCCAGATTTATTTAAACTGCCAGTTTTGGGAACCGATGA
This sequence comes from uncultured Algibacter sp., assembly GCA_963976905.1. Classification (GTDB taxonomy): domain Bacteria; phylum Bacteroidota; class Bacteroidia; order Flavobacteriales; family Flavobacteriaceae; genus Pseudalgibacter. Next base: position 2,204 of record CAXBNH010000106.1, on the reverse strand, counting down.
ACATAAGTGGGTGCTTTTTGTGAGCATTAATCCTGGCGGCCCCAATGGGGGTTCTGCAACCCAATATTTTATTGGAGATTTTGATGGAAAGACATTCACTATGGATAAAGGTTTTGAAGAAGCTTTAAGCAAAGAACATAATTACTGGATAGATTTTGGTCGTGATAATTATGCAGGCGTTTCGTGGTCCAATGCAAGAACAAAAGACGGCAGTGTACTAATGCTTGGTTGGATGTCCAATTGGGATTATGCCCAAAAAGTACCGACCGAAACTTGGAGAAGTGCCATGACCGTTGCTAGAAAAGTACAACTTCAGAAAAACAATTTAGGATATAGATTAATATCTAACCCTGTAAAGGAGCTTAATAGTTATAGAAGCACAAAATATAAGAAAGAAAACATTGCCATAAAGGGAGATACAAAAATTATAGATGCTGAAAATATTGATTTAGCCAGTGCAGAGATTCAATTCAATATGTCAGATTTAAAAGAAACGGTTTACACATTTAAACTTTCCAACAACCAAGGCGATGAATTGTTATTCGGATATGATAATACCAATAAAACGTTTTTCATAGATCGAAAAAACTCTGGTAAAACTGGTTTTTCTGAAAAGTTTGCTGATAAGGTATCAACAGCACCAAGAACGTCAACTAACAATAATTTGTCCGGTACTATTTTATTGGACAAAACATCTATCGAATTGTTTTTTGACAATGGAGAAACTGTGATGACAGAAATATTCTTTCCAAATGCCCCTTATGAAGTACTGAGTATTGAAGCCAAAAATCAAGAATTCATTCTTGATACTATTGAAGTGAATAAACTAAATTTTAACTAAAACTAAATTATTATGAAATGTAAACAACTGTTTTTATTAACCATATTTGCCCTTTTGAGCATAGTTGCTCAAGGACAAATAAGCGGTACTGTTACCGATCAAGCAGATGGAATGCCACTTCCGGGTGTTTCGGTAATAGTGCCGGGAACCACACAAGGTGCCGCAACAGATTTTGACGGAAATTACACCTTAGAAAATGTAAGTGGTGATGTCACGTTGGTTTTTAGCTATATCGGTTACAAAAGCCAAGAGGTACAAGTAAACAACCGTTCTGTTATTAATATAGCATTAGCAGCGGATGCGGCACAACTTGATGAAATTGTGGTTACTGGATATTCCAGAGAGCGTAAAGTAGATGTTACTGTAGCGATTACCGTGGTTGAACTTGGGCCTACTGAAGGTGTAAGCATGAGTTCGGGTAGTGCCGTTCAAGGGCTGCAAGGACGAGTCCCTGGTCTATTTATAGAAAAAAATGGGGATCCAACCGGTACTAGTAACAATATCTTGATTCGTGGCGCTACTACTTTAGGGGACAATAACCCATTGTTCGTTATAGACGGTGTGCCAACACAAAGGCAAGAGGTTTTTTCTAGTATAAACCCTAGTGCTATTGAGTCTGTGCAGGTGCTTAAAGATGCATCGGCGTCTTCACTTTATGGGGCACGTGCAGGTAACGGTGTTATTATTGTTACTACAAAAAATAGCGCCAAGGCTGCTGGTGGGGAAAAATTTCAAGTGAGTATAAATTCCAATATATCGGTGCTTTCAGAAAAGAAACAACGGTACGACATGCTAAATGCGCAACAAAGGGGCCAAGTGCTATGGCAAGCTTCTGTAAACGATGGTGCGGATCCAAATGCTGGCTATGGTGAAATTTATAATTTTGATTGGAATGGTGATTTTAGCAATCCTGTTTTAAATAGTGTTGCCATTCAACCCTTTGTCGGAGGTGATTCAAGTGTGCCTGCGGGGGATACCGATTGGCAAGACGAAACTTATCAAACAGGGTATGTTTACAACAATGAAATATCTATTTCTGGAGGTACCGATAATTCTTTCCATTTATTGAATATTGGTCATTTAAGAAATACTGGGATTCTAAAAATGAAAGAATTACAGCAAAAATGAATTCTAATTTTAATCTATTCAACAATAAATTGAGAGTGGGGGTTAACACACAGTTGTCAACATCTGATGAGACCTTAGCTTCTCGGGATGTTGGTAGTGCATGGATACCAAGTTTGGCTATTACTTTAGCGCCTACATTACCACTTTATGATGCCAATGGAGAATTTGCTGGACCATTAGGGGCTGGGTACTCCGATAGAAACAATCCCGTTCTCATGCAATATTTAAACCGTTG
>CAXBNH010000105.1:0-9427 GCA_963976905.1 uncultured Algibacter sp. | reverse complement strand
TTTTTTCAATTAAAACAACTCCAATTGCGTGGGCGGCGGGGCTTTGGGCTCTTCAACGCGGCCCCAAAAATTCATGATGTGCCCAAATTGTTTATCAGTTATTCTTAAAACGCTTATTTTTCCAAAGGGCGGGAGCAGTTTTTTTATGCGTTTTTCGTGTACATCAGCGCTTTCGCTACTGGCGCAATGCCTAATATACACGGAGTACTGCATCATGGCAAAACCGTCTTTCAGTAGGTTTTTTCTAAAGCCAGCAGCATTTTTTCGGTCTTTGGCCGTATCGGTCGGTAAATCAAAAAAAACAAATAACCACATAATCCTATAACCATTTAGTTCCATAATTTGGGGTACTTAATTTTCTTGCGTTTGCCACCATAGCATTGTTGTAGCGAGCTGGCCGTTTTCTGTAAGGCTACCATCAAAGGGCTTTTTTCATTTTTGAAATAAACCGTTCTGGTAAGGACTTCCAATAGCACCGATTTTATTTCAGTATTCAGTTCCTGTTCATCATAATGCTGCATGATGGTATGCACCGCTTCATCAACCAATGGCCTGAAAGGTTCCATGATATCATCTGCCAAAGCAAAGGCATTATATTTGTTTTTGTGATGGATGCCTAAAGTGTTCAATAAGCCGCTTCCTGAAAGCGCACGGGCAGTAGCGGCCCTTAAAATGGCATAGCCATAGTTCAAGAAGTTATTGGGGTAGTTGCCAAAACGTTCTCTTTTAAAATCGGTTTCAAAAAAAGATTTCCAATAAAAATTAGCGGCAACACCTTCCATATTACTGGTATCTCCACTTAAAACCTTACTGGCCAAAAAATCAAACTTATTCTGTGTTTGCGTGATTTTTTCCAATAAGATGCCTTGATTATTGATTTTTTCAATTACGGTTTGTTGCCACAATTGTTTTTTTAAAGGTACGCTGGCTTCAATTTGGTTTTTGAATAATTCTTGTTGTATATGGTGGCTGTTCAGGTTTAAAAACAAACCGTTGGGTAAATGGGTTTTGCCACAAATAACAACAGCACTGTTATTATCTACCAATAGGTTCAATGCAGTAATGCTTATATAAACCTCTGGGTTGTCGATAATTATAAAGCCAATATCCTCTATCGGGATGGAGGCCTCTCTGGATTCGGTTTTAATTACTAACTGGAGGTTTTTGGTTGTGATACTGCTCTTGTTTTCAACTAATAAAGATTTTTTTAACATGGCTTATTTAATAATGTAAATTTAAAGCTATGTAAAATGTACGAAAAATTATAAAAATATAGATAAAGAGTTCATTTTTAGGATTTGGCATTTTATATAAAGCATTTTTGAGCCAAATAAATAATCAAATAAGCAATGGTTTTTTTAGTAGCTAAAAGTAAATTGCACAAACTTTTTGATTGAAATTCTTTGTATAAAAGAAGTAGATGAAATGAAAAATAGCTTTTTAATGATATTGATTTATTGGTGGTAAGTTGTGGCAAATCTGATCCACCAATACAAGACGAGACACCAGATGTTGATTAGGTCGGGACTTGGAAAATAATCCAGCAACTTTAGCAGGAGCTGGTATTAGAACCATTGAATTTTTTATGAATGGGACGGTTTCTGTAAAATGCTAGTATGTGTTCTATGTACAATGATATTGGTAAGGAAACAGAGGAGAAGTATATGGTTTTATTGTATTGATGGTAAAATTTACCAAATGATTGCACAGGCACCAATATTTACTATAATATTGAAGGGCTACGCTATATTTATCGTATCAATTCATTGAGTCTGTGGTCAAAAATTCAAAAAAAGAGACGCCTATAAAGTCAGCATCCAAGAGCGCTGAAGTTTTTTGAATTTTTTGAGTTCACTTCGTAAAATTGGCAAAAAATCTTTTCCATTGCTATTGGAACGCTCCAAACGGTACGAGTTTTTATAAAGCATATTGGTAAGCCGTTTAAGCGAAGCTATATGTTTGTGTTTTCTTTCTGAGTAGCGTTGTAGTTCGGCATTAAGTATTTCTGGTGCCAGAGAAACCGATTGTTGCACAATATCTCCAGAGAAATATATGTGTGAATCTTCAGAACCATCTTCTTTTAAATTAGATAAATCGTGGTTTAAGTAGGTAGAAATATTTTGCGACAGCGCAAAAATTTCAATGGCTTTTTGATAAATCGGTAATTCCGATAGGTTTGATGGGGTATTAGATAGCATTTTGTTTTTTTCTTAGCAATTGTATCAAAATTAGTCACTAAAAATGATATACAACTTTGTTTCTTAAAGCAAAGTCGTATATTTACTTTAGTTTTTAATTTTTTGTAGTTAAATTTCTTTAAATGAATATAGATAATCTTAATTGGAAGATTTTAAAGTGTTTACAAGAAAATGCCAGACAATCCAATGCTGAGATTGGCAGGCAAGTAGGTATAACTTCGCCTGCTGTTTCAGAGCGAATTAAAAAAATGGAGGATTTGGGGATTATTGAAGGCTATAAAACCATTGTATCTCCATTTGAAATAGGGTATCAGCTTAGGGCCATTATTACCTTACGTGCTTTTATGGGGAAGCTAAAACCGTTTCTTGAAAAGGTAAAAACCTATGATGAGGTTATTAATTGTTATCGTATTACGGGGGATGAAAATATCGTGATGGAAGTGGTCTTGAAAAACCAAAAGCATTTAGAGAGTTTTATAGATCAGCTTATCATTTACGGCGAATCCAAAACACAGATTGCGCTCTCCCATGTTGTGAAGCAGAAGGCTGTGAAATCACTTTAAAAAGTTAATTAACCCTCCAAGGCGGGTTTTTCCTGTTTTTTCCTGCGTGGTATAAAATAATAGGATTGTCATCTGGGTCTTGCAAATGCGCTTCACGCCAAAGCCAAGAGGTGTCTTCGGGCAAATGATTGAACACAATGCCTTTTTGTTGAAGTTTTAAAACCAAGTCATCTAGGTTTTCATCTTCAAAATAAATGGTTGTTCTGTCGCCTGTTGGTAATGCTTCTACTTTATGTATTGAAAATGTAGCATCTCCGTCTGGACATTCAAACCTAACATATTTAGGGATGGCATTCACTATCAGTTTCAATCCTAATAGTTTATAGAATTCTGTTGCTTTTTCAACATTAAGTGACGGTATGGTAACTTGATTTAGGTTCATTTGCTTTTTATTTTTTCAATGGTTTCAGCGATTATTTTAGCATGTATCCTTGAATTTTCAATAAACCATTTGTGGGTTTCTTTGCCACCACAAATAACACCCGCCAAATACAGGTTTTTTATATTGGATTCCATGGTTTCAGGGTTGTAACTTGGTGTTTTTTTATCATCATCAGATAAGCCAATGCCGCTTTGTTCCAGTAATTTAAAATCAGGGAGATACCCCGTTAACGCCACAACATAATCATTTGGTATTGATATCCTTTTTTCTGAAGTCTTTATAATTACTAATTCTTCTTCGATTTTTTCTATTTCAGCATTAAAAAAGGCTTTGATACTGCCTTCTTCAATACGGTTTATAATATCGGGCCTTACCCAATATTTTACACGGGCACCAATGTTTTCCCCTCTTACTATCATAGTGACGTGTCCACCTTTTCTCCAGATTTCCAGAGCAGCATCCACAGCAGAATTGCTGGCGCCAATCACCACCACATGTTGTAAGGCATAGTTGTGTGCCTCTTTGTAATAGTGGGTTACTTTAGGAAGGTTTTCGCCCGGAACATCTAGCAATTTTGGGATATCATAAAATCCGGTGCAGATAATAACATGTTTGGTGCTATATTTATTTTTACTTGTTGAAATTTCAAAAACATCGTTTTCTTTTTCAATGGATGTAACCGTTTCATAAAGATTTATGATAAGCTGATTGGAGGTTACAACTCTTCTATAATATTCCAAAGCGTCATCTCTATTGGGTTTTGGATTGTTGCTAATAAAGGGGATATCATCAATTTCCAGTTTTTCTGAAGTTGAAAAAAACGTCATATTTTTGGGGTAATTGAACAAGGAGTTTGTAAGGGCGCCTTTTTCTATAACCACATAGTTCCAATGTCTCTTTTTACATTCCAAAGCGCAAGCAATCCCAATGGGGCCAGCGCCAACGATGATGATATCTTTTTCTATTTTCAATGTTTTTGCGTGTTTTAAATTTTTGTTCAAACCAAACCAGATTAAAATATACTACGAACTTATGTAAACTAATCTTAAATTGTATTTTTGAATTGAAAAAATATTAAAATGAAGTTTATAATCACACTTTTTTTATCCACGATTTGCTTGATGGGTTGTAAAGAGAAAAAACGTCCCATAAAAGGTAAAACAGAATTTCAGAGAACACTCAATGCCGAATACAAAGATGCCACCACATCGCCATTAAAAGATAAAGACCGAAAGGATTTTGAAGGTTTGGATTTTTTTAAGTTTGATTCTACTTATGTGGTTAAAGCCACATTAAAGCGTACGCCCGATACTGAGTTTTTTGAGATGAAAACAACTACGGATAGGGTTTCAAAAGAACGGGTTTATGGTATTTTGAGTTTCACTTTAAAAGGGAAGGACTATCAATTGAATATGTACCAAGGACAGGAAAATATGCAAACTACAGGATTGGAAGATTATTTGTTCCTGCCTTTTTTAGATGAAACCAACGGACTAGAGAGTTATGGCGGTGGCAGATATATTGATGCCAGAATACCCGAAAGCGATACTATGATTATTGATTTCAATAAAGCTTACAATCCATATTGCGCTTATAATGAAAAATATTCTTGTCCCATTGTGCCACGTCAAAATTATTTAAAAACCAGGGTAGAGGCAGGGGTTAAGGTTTTTGGGAAGCATTGAGTTTAGTTGGCAGTATTCAGTCAAAAGTTTTAACTCTGCTAACAGCTAACTCACTTTGCCAAATACATCCCAAAAAACACGGCCAAAAATCCAATAATAAAACTGGTAACTGTATAAATGGCAAAACTTGTAAAGTCACCTGATTTTAAAAACACATGGTTTTCATAAGCAAAGGTTGAAAACGTGGTAAAGCCACCGCAAAACCCAGTTGCCAATAATAAAGTTTGGTTTTGCGAAAGCGTATCGTTTTTAGCGGCCAAACCAAGAATTATTCCAATAAGTAAACTCCCTAAAATATTGGCGGCAAATGTGCCATAAGGAATACCAGTTTGGGCACTATTAAGGTATTTGCCTATTATGTACCGAAGTACACTCCCAAAACCACCTCCTAAAAAAACAAGTAAAAGTCCTTTCATTTATTGTGTAATTGCTACAAAAATTTTGGTGGTTAAATTAGCGGGGTTAGGCGTATTCATAGGGTTTGTTATGTAAGTTTCGAGCATTGGCCCATTTTCAGCAAGCGTTAAATTGTTTTTTGGAATATAATCCATGGTTGTTTCCCAGGCTTCTTGTAAATTACTATAATCTCCTTTAAGAGTTGTGACAACGGCTATAAAAGGTTCAATTTGCCCTGTTAAAATATCGCTTTCAGTTGTGATGACCCTGGCAGTAGTGGGGATGCAACAGGAAAACATGACAGCATTGTTCGCTTCATCCCATTGATGGTAATATACAAAAGGCGAACCAGCCATTTGGATATTATTTTTCATGGCATAATCTGTAATTACAGGCATCATGTCTTGCATTTTGGTTTTCAGTTGGTCTATTTTACAAGACGTGGTGTTGTAAATATAAAAGCCACCGCTATGCTCCGTAATGCCTTCTACTTTAATACTGTATTTTTTCATATCGGCAATCACAACACTATCCAGTTTTTCTAGGCCACGTTCAAAATCAGGGCCTATTTGTTTTTCCATACCACCAGAAAATATGTTATAGGCCTTGAACCCAAAAGGCAAATTTTTGCCAGAAATGCGCCAAGTAACCTCTGTAGAACCATCATCATTAGGTTTGAAATTCCAAAGGATTTCAGAAGCCGGAAATTCTGCAAATTGCATCTGTTGTTTTATAGCTTCGTTTGGAGTCGCTTTAATGGTTTTCATAGTGCCCACGCCATCTTTATCTTCCCAAGAATAAGAGCCTTCAACACCGCTTGTTTGTTCGGGGTAGGTTAATTTTACAGAAGGATCCTTTTCAATCCATGGTGACCAGGTTTCCCAATTTTTAAAATCAATAATATTTTCATAAATAACAGCAGCAGGAGCTTTTATGGTTCGAGTTCTAGATACTTCAAATGAATTGGGTTGCACGGCCACATAAATAGACAGTCCAATTATGGCAATAAGTATGAGGAAAAGAAGATATCTAAGGGTTTTCATGATAGTTTTATTCAGAAAAATATAAAACCAAAGATAATCAAATTTAAGCTTTTATAGTTATATCAAGGCATGATACTTAACAATTAATCGCTGAAATAAGTTGGCTTGATTGAAAACCTAAATGTAATTTTTGTTTAAATATCTTGTTTTTTATTGATGCTAAAAACGAGTAGCAAAGCATTTACAATAAGCAGAATTGAAATAATTAAGATTATTTTCATGGTTTTATAGTTGTTTAGTTGTTTATTAGATGCATAAATGTAAATTTGGTTGCGTAGATTTTTCTTATTTTTTTATATAACAAGTGAATAGGCTTTTTTCCCAGTACGGACGTTGTTTTTTTTTGATTTACTCCTATAAAAAAATCCCCTAAATTGGGGATTTTAATATATAAGAAAAGATTTTATTGATACAAAGGTATTTTAAGTCCAACATAAACATCGGTGGTTTTTGTTGAATCTGATATTAAATTAGAAAGTACCGAACCCGATCCTACCATTAATGGGCCAACCCTTAAGCCTGCTCCCCAAGCAAAATCGCCATATTGCCTGATGCCTATGGGTGAATAAAAGCTAAACCATTTGGTTTCCAAACGAGGTGCTAGTGTTGCTGTATTTATAATGGTGTTTGCGTTTGCCACATTGTTTTTGGCCATTGATAATGAGGTTTGTAAACTGATGTAAAACTTGTTTTTTAAATGGTAATCCGCTAAAAAATGAAAGGCGGTTGGCAATTTTATTTTTTGAGCTACTGTTTCTGTGTTACTAGGGTAATTGTCATCTAAAAAATCTTCTGTGTTATCTTCATCTTCAAAAGACGAAACATCTACCGTGTTGTTAAGATCGTACGTGGTTATTTCACTTTCTTTGTAATCAATGGAACCAATATCTGTAATAGAAGCGGCTATTTTTAATTTGTATTTGTTCACATTTCTACCAGTTAGTGAATCTCTTACCACATTTGGACGATATTCATAAGTAAATCCAATATCAGCACCAAATCCAACGGCTAAATTGCTGAAATCAATATCATCTTGATCAAAATCCTGACTGATGCCATAAGCTAAATTTCCTGTAGTGGTCAATTCTTCATTAGTTGCATAATATTGACCAGTAAAATTAGGGCTGCTCATAAATACACTTCCGGCACCTTGTAGGTATTTTAAGGTCACACCACCTTTCAAAAAGCTTGTTTCTTTATCAAAAAGAACACGTCCGTAAACCAAACCAACTTCTGCCCAAGCATGAATAGTACCTGATAAATTTTCAGAATTAAAATTAAAATCTTCATTGGTATCAAAATCATTAGAAATGCTTTCATACAATTCTCCGCTAATATTATTGATATTTACAAAAGCCCTAGCTCTGCTCACCAATCCTATACTGCTTTTTGGCGTTAAATTAAACATGAATGATGGCCCAATCACATCAACATTCAAAAAAAAGTTATTTGCATTTGAAGGGAATTTTTCGGTGTCGGAATCAAAATCAAATCCTTCATCCGATTTTATGATATCCCCTAAATTGATGCCAAAATAGTCGCTGCCCCCAAATGCGCTAGCAGATACTAAGTTAATATCTGCTTTAAATCTGGAATCAACCACATTAGAAGGGTTTGATATTAAAGCATGCACACCTGCATAATTATCTACCGTGTTCCCAATATAGCTTTGGGCTGCAACGCTTGACATAGCCCCTAGAGCTAAAATTGCCAACAATAAGGTTTTTAAGTTTTTCATTATAATTTGATTGGTTAGAAATTAAGATTCAAACATAGGAAATTTATGGCTAAACAAAAAATATTTTATCGATAAAAAGCAATAAAATTCGATTAAATGTTTATCTAAAGAAAAACTTAATAGCATAAATGAATAAAATAAAAGCAACAAAGGCGATGAGCATCCAAATGCTACCAGCGTAAAACTTTTTGTGGAGCTTTAAATCTTTTCGGTAAGTGTATGCGATAATGATGGCGAAGACAATAAAAAATAAAACTCCGAAAATGATTTGACCGTTGCTGAACATATGGTTATTTTTATGCAAATTTAAACAAAAAGGGATTAGATGAAGAATAAAATTGAAGCCGTAAAAGCATTTCATACCGCTTTTAAAATAGGACATAGGGAGACACCAAAAGCAGATTTGGGATTGGCAAAAAATATGTTGCGTTATAAATTAATGCGAGAGGAAAACGAGGAGTATTTGGAAGCTGCAAATAACAATGATTTAGTTGAAGTTGCTGATGCGCTGGGCGATATGCTTTATATTTTGTGTGGCACCATTATAGAACATGGCATGCAGCATAAAATTGAAGAAGTTTTTAATGAAATACAACGTAGCAATATGAGTAAACTAGGGGAGGACGGTCAACCTATTTACCGTGAAGATGGAAAAGTTTTAAAAGGGCCAAATTATTTTAAACCGAATATTCAATCTATTTTGGATAAATAGAAAAAGAAGCCGTTAAGCTTCTTTTTTGTTGGTTTTTGTTTTTTATGCGTTAATTTGCGCTATCTGCGGGACAAATTATTTACAATTTTTATTTCCCGCAGATTAAGCTGATAGTCGCAGATTTTTTTAAGTTGATTTAAAAAACTATATAGTTTTTATATGACAATAATCGGATATAAATAAAATCTTCTACACTTTAATTCGCCATCCAAAAGGATCTTCAGTTTTATTGGTTTGAATATCTGTAATGCGTTTTTTCAATAATGTACCGTAGCTGTTTTCTATTTCTGGCAAGTCATAATCTTTGTCCTTGTAACCAAAAGCAGCAATAGGGGAAATAACCGCAGCGGTTCCTGCTCCAAACATTTCTTTAAGCGAGCCGTTTTTGGAAGCTTCCACAACTTCAGAAACTGTTATTTTTCTAACTTCTACCGGAATATTTTCAGCTTCAGCAATTTCAAGAATGCTTTTACGGGTAATACCATCTAAAATACGGTCGCTTACTGGGCCGGTAATCAGGGTATCATTTATTCTAATAAAAATATTCATGGCACCCGCTTCTTCAATATACTCGTGCGTTGTATCATCCGTCCAAATAACTTGCTGGTAACCTTTATCTACGGCCAATTGTGTTGGGTAAAACTGTCCGGCATAATTTCCTCCAGCCTTAGCGAAACCAACACCACCATTGGCAGAACGTGAATAGGTCT
>CAXBNH010000104.1:0-9473 GCA_963976905.1 uncultured Algibacter sp. | reverse complement strand
CTCTTTAATGTCGGTCACTTTAATAAACCAAGAATCTAACGGATAATATAAAATCGGTTTATCGGTACGCCAACAGTTTGGATAGCTGTGTTTATATTTTTCAACCTTAAAGGCTTTATTTTCTTCTTTTAATTTGATAGCAATCTCGACATCTACTGAACGCTCTGGTGCTTTACCATCGTCATAATACTCGTTCTTTACATATTTACCGGCATATTCGCCCATTTCTGGACGAAACTTCCCTTGCAAATCTACCAACGGCACTAAATTACCGTTTTCATCTTTTACGAGCATGGGCGGCACTTCAGGTGTGGCTTGTTTGGCCACCAAAGCATCATCTGCACCAAAAGTGGGCGCGGTGTGCACAATTCCTGTACCATCTTCGGTGGTTACGAAATCTCCTAAAATCACTCTAAAAGCATTTTCGGGGTTATCGTTTGGTAAGGCGTATTGTAATAATTGTTCGTATTTGATACCGACTAAATCTTTACCAATAAATTCTTTACCAACGTAAAATGGAATTTTTTTATCGCTCGATGTATATGCAACTAATTCTGACTTGTCTTCAACTTGCTTAAACTTTCCAGAGAATTGATTAGCTACTAACTTCTTAGCCAAAATGACTTTGATAGGCTCAAACGTATATTGATTATAAGTTTCAACTAAAACGTATTCTATTTTAGGACCAACTGTCAATGCTGTATTACTTGGCAGCGTCCAAGGCGTGGTCGTCCAGGCTAAAAAATGGATAGCGCCTTCGTTTTGCAAAAAATCTGGAAGTGTATTTTCAATGGCTTTAAACTGCGCCACAATAGTCGTATCGGTAACATCTTGATAGGTACCTGGCTGGTTCAATTCGTGCGAGCTCAAACCTGTTCCTGCTTTTGGGGAATACGGCTGAATGGTATAGCCCTTATACATCAATCTCTTGTTATAAATCTCCTTTAAAAGCCACCAAACGCTTTCCATGTATTTGGGTTCGTAAGTAATATATGGGTCGTCCATATCTACCCAATAGCCCATTTTTTGAGTGAGGTCGTTCCAAACATCGGTGTAGCGCATCACGGCTTTGCGGCAGGCTGCATTATAATCTTCTACCGAAATGGTTTTCCCTATATCTTCTTTTGTAATCCCCAGTTCTTTTTCAACACCCAACTCAATTGGCAAACCATGCGTATCCCAGCCTGCCTTACGCTTTACCTGAAAGCCTTTCATGGTTTTGTAACGCGGAAAAATATCTTTGATGGCACGTGCCAACACATGGTGCACACCTGGCAACCCGTTTGCTGAAGGTGGTCCTTCAAAAAACACAAAGGTTTCGTTGCCTTCTCGTGTGGTTACACTTTTTTCAAAAATGTTGTTTTCTTGCCAATAGTTTAAGATTTCATCTGCTACATTTGGTAAGTCAAGTCCTTTATATTCAGGAAATTTAGCGCTCATTTACTCGTATTTCTTATAAGGTTGCGAATTTAAGGAATTTTAGGAAAATAGGCAGGTTTTTAAAGAAAAGAGTTAAGCTATTATAGGAAGGCTTTTTGGCAAATACCTTAAAATGTTAAAAAAACAAGTTGATATGAATGATAATTAATTTTTAGTAGCTTTTTCAAATTCCTTTTTAAAAAGGCTAGCCTTGTTCAATAAGATTTTTTGATGCTCTGAATCCATATTGGATTTGTTAATGATTTTATCTTTATAGATATATAATTTTTCTGGAGCCTCTTTATTGGTGTGCGTACTTACAAAAACAAGGTCATTTTCTTTAAAATAGAAATTTTCCGCAATGACCTTATTAGTAATTTCTATATTCTCGATACGATATAAGGTATTGTTCAACTTATTGTAATATGTATTTAAAGTATATTTTCCAGTATCCTTAAATCCCGATGCATCTGTTAAAACACCCTCTGAACTGGTTTTGGAAATATTTTCCTTTCTGTTTATTTCAGACACGTAACTATCTATTTCCTTAAGTACGTCTTCTATGGGTTTTTTAACTTTAGTCCCACAGGAACTTAAAACAACCAACATAACCAAAACCATTATTTGCTTCATAATTTTTGTTTTTAAAAAAATAGACTCTAATCTTTTCTTTGTGAAGAACCAGAGTCTATCACTAATTATTAAGCTATTTTAATGATTTTTAATGGCATTTCAGAATTTTATCGAAAATTTAATTTACAATTAACTTTTTAGTAAGCACTTGACCATCGTCCGTTCTAAACCAAGCAACGTATGCTCCTGCTGCAACATTGGATATACTTAAACCATTATTTAGGGTTTGCGGCGAAACGTCTTTAAACTCCAAAACCGTTTGCCCTGTCATACTTATAATGGCCAATTTAGTTACAGAAGCATTTAGTTTTTTAGCAAACAACGTGTTTAAACTACTTTGATAATAAATAAAATTCTCAGAGTAATTGGATGCTTCAGCACTCAATGTTTGGGATTCTGACTGAAAAACCATTTCAAATCTTTTATTGAATTTACCAGCTTTTGAGCTGAATTTATAGGCGTTCTTCGTTGTCAAATCAAAATATTCTCCTGTTAAGTTATCCTTTAAATAAATTTCTTGACCTTCTTCTATATTTTCTAAATCAGAAATTTTGATTTCGAAGGTATTATTACCTGAAGATTTGAAATTTAAAGGCACTACTTTATCTCCAGTAATTGGACCATAGGCTTGAAGGTTCATGTTTTTGCCTTCAAAATTAAGGTTAAAATCATTGTTATTAGATTCTGTACATTCTGCGTCATAGCCATAATCAAATGCATCTGAGGTAATTTCACTAAACCCTAAAAGTAATTCTCTTCTTGTTTTTGGTCCAGATACCGCATAAAATTCCAAACGTATTTTCTGCATAGGATTGGCTTCAGCAGTTTCATTGGAAGTTGTATTTTTTGATTTCACATTACTCGATTTGAAAAATGAAGCACCATTGTTATAACTTCCATCAGCATCTGATTCTTTTATAAATACCCGTTGGCCATTATTGAACTTCACAATACCATCCGCAACAATTTCCACGATAAAACCTTGGCCTACTGGTAAGTATTTTGAAGGTGTGATCGTACCGTTTTGCGAGCCACTGGTTGCTCCATAAAGACCAACAAATTGATATGCTCTTACCGAACCTAATTTGTTCACTTGGGCGTAGCCTCCTTCATAATCACGAAGGTTGTGTGAATTACCTGCCCATTGTTGCCATAACTGTAACGAGCCTTCAATAACTCCAGCATTATCATCTATAAACTTATGAATATCTAACGCTGATGGGTATGGGTTTCCTAAAAGATATTCTGTTTTTGAAACAGCTGTTACTGAACCTGCTCCGCCTTTATCTTTTGCGTTTATTAAAATAGTACCGTTGTTTGGTTTGCCTTCAAAAATATACTGTTGCTCCATACCTGCATTACCTGTTCCTTTTTGTGTATAGCCTACACCTGGTGCCAATGCTGAATTTGGAGAAAGAGTCCCCCAATCCCAATAGGTTGTACCATTTTTATAGGTATAGATCCAATAGGTGCTCAGTTTTCCAACTTGATCATAAGCAGAGGTAAATTGCATACCAAAACCCGATTCGTCTTTTAACATATTCAATTTGAATGGTGCATTGTTGGCATTATTTGTAGCGGCATTGTTATCTGTTAAGCCTGTAACGCCCAATGCACCAACTGGAGATCCCCAATAATTATATCGGTATTTGTTTGAAGTGCCTTCTTGACGGCGTAAAATTTTACCAGTAGCAGATGTTACCAAATCACTGGTGTTAGTTTGTATTAATTGGGAATCTCCCAACAAATCCAAAGTGCCGTTCAATTCTAAATACCAATTGTTTTTTAGTTGATAGTCTGAACCGTCCGAACCTACGGTCAAGGTTTTTCCTGGATCTATGATCAAACCTACATTTTCTAAATCATGATTCATCGTAACATCATGACTGATATGAATGATTGTGGATTCTACTGGAATATTACTACTTGAGGGCGAATTCCACACATCACTATGCAACCATATACTATTGTCATTCAGATTGCCATCTTTTTTTGTAACATAGGGCATGGGTGCCGTTTCGGTTTGTTTTGTGTAAATATTGTGCAAGCTGGCATGCCTTTCATTTTGTGAAAAATCCATTGCTTTTCTATTTAAAAAATGATCTCCCATTTTATAGTACAGCTGAAGGTCACTCCAACTCAAACCACTTCCCGTATCAACATCTTTTACATCTTTTTGGATGACTGAACCTTTAACGTATCCGTTGTCATTATCTATTTCCTGATAAACAATTTGCTGTATTTGGCTTTCGGTCAATGCCACATTAAAAACCCTAACCTCATCTATCCAGCCATTAAAAAAGTTAGAACTTGAT
Organism: uncultured Algibacter sp.; assembly: GCA_963976905.1. GTDB lineage: Bacteria > Bacteroidota > Bacteroidia > Flavobacteriales > Flavobacteriaceae > Pseudalgibacter. The sequence goes on along the minus strand of CAXBNH010000104.1, from coordinate 5,106 downwards.
CCTGTTTTAATCAAACCACCAATATTGAAAGAATTGCTACTGTTGGCCAAAGCGTCAGCCCTAGCACTTGTAGCTTCATATTCTTTTTTGCCATTATAATAACACTGTATTTTTCCACGGTTATATACCAACGTAACATGTTGCCAGGCATCGGTATTATTTAACCATTTGGCATTTGTAAAAACGCCTTCTGCACCTTGACCAAAAATTTCAAATGACAAGCTTCCATTTTGGGTTATCTCAACAACACCTTTTTGCCCAACAACACCAGCATTGGATTGTGCCAACGCATTGGATTTTACCCAAAACTGTATAGTTAATTGGTTCCAGTTGTTTAAACTGAATGTATCAGGGGTTTTCAAAACATCATCTTTTCCATCAAAATCAATGACTTCAGGACAATCATTTTGGTTTGGATCTTTACTATTTCCCGCAGATTGACCGTTTGGTCCAGCGATGTCCAACAACCCATCGTTATTTGTATCTGCTCCCAAGCCAAGATTATCAAAAATATCGGTACTGCCGCCTTCCATAGTTGTATTTGTAACCAAATCGGACGCTGTAAAATTTCCACCGCCCTCAAAAGCATCTGGGCAACCATCGGCATCACTATCCAGATCTTTGTAATCAAGTATGCCATCACCATCTGTGTCATAACAAGCTATGGCAAACCCTTCGTCAAAATTGGTATCATTGTCCATACTTACCACAAATGAATAAGTACCTGCATTTACAATTACCGATTCTTCTATATATTCCCATGGCGTGGTTGAAGAGTTTCCGCCATCTGGGCTAATGGTAAATGTACCACTATCTGCTATAAGTGTTCCTGAATCACCCTCAGTACCTGTAAATATACGTAGGCGTCCAGACCCTGTTAGTCCATCCCGAGATGAAAAGTAGCCCCCATAAGTTAATTTTGAATTACTGGCAATCGTAAACGCTTGGTAAAAATCATTGGAACCAGAAGCAATATCCAAATAATATTGGTCTTGACCATCGCCTGTTAATACATTGGCATCTTCAAAAGGACCGCCATTATTATATTCATAACCTCCGGAGCCATCAACTCTTACAATGTTTGCCTGGTTTCCTGAACCTAGTATCCAAGGCGAAATATCAACGCCTATATTATTACCAAAGCTCAGCCCTGCTTTATTGTTAAACCCGCTTTCAGTAAGTAGGTTTGTGCACTCGTTAACATCTAAAATGCCATCATTATCATCATCCAAATCATCGGAATCCATTACACCATCACCGTCTGTATCTATTGACACTTCCATATTACCTGAGTCTCCATCGGTTTTCTGTTTACCTTCATCTTCATCATTACTAGTTGTAAAATTAACTTTGTAATCTTCTATCTCGCCCGCTTGATAGTTAAAATCACACGATGTGAAATTTGTGTTTTCTCCTGTTCTTAGGCCTATTCTTATTATAGAAGACCCTGACGGTACCGTATTGGGCACAGTTATGCTAATTGGCACTTCTACGGTTTTGTTTCCAGACCTACTGTTTGTATCGCGAAATGTGAACAAAAATCGCTCGCCGCTATCTTCAAAATCATCATCGCTATCTTCATTCAAATTCATCCAAATAGCAACCGTATTGGTATTGGTGTTCCAACCGTTCACGGTTACAGTTACTGTACCGGTAATTGTTTTACCAACTTCAATATCGGTTTCAGACAAAGAGGAAAAATACGTGTAACCACCCGTTGAACCTGAGCTGCTGTTGTTAATTGAACCTAATGCCACATTGGAAATATAATTGACATTGAAATTGCCTATGTTGTTGGGACTGCAATATTCTGGCTGTTTTTCATGATCATCTGAGCCAGAACCAACATGCCCACCACTACTACCTTCGGTAAAATTGATTTTGTAATCTTCAATTTCGCCTGCTTGATAATTGTAATCACATGAGGTAAAATCTGTTTTTTTACCAGTTCTCAAACCTATCCGCATTCTTGAAAGCCCAGATTTTGTTGAATTGGGCACGGGTATGCTTATGGGCACTTCTACGGTTTTGTTTCCAGACTTACTGTTTTTATCATGAAATGTAAACAAAAATTGCTCACCGCTACCTTCAAAATCATCATCTCTCGAATTGAAGTTCACCCAAACAGAAATCGTGTTTTTATTGGTGTTCCATCCGTTTACGGTTACGGTTACTGTGCCCGTAATCGTTTCACCTATTTTAACATCGGTGGCCTGTAAAGAAGAAAAATAAGTATAACCTGCTGTTGACCCCGAACTACTATTATCAATACTTCCAAAACTAACATTAGAAATATAATTAGTGTTAAAGTTACCAATATTGGTAGGGGCACAATATTGAGCATGGAGGCTCCCTGTTGTGAATAATTCAAGTACTATCAGCACTAAAATCACATAAAAGTGAGGGGTGTAATTTTTTTTCATAAGTTAAAATTTAATAGTTTGGGGCTATTTATTAATTACAATTACTAACGTAAATTTTAGCAAATCGGTTTTAAAAATTTTTGAGGGAAGTTATTAATCAAGAAAAACACCACATGAATTTTCTTGATTAATAGCACAATATTATAGTTTTCCGCTGAGCTAAACAAAGAAAAGCTTACTTTTTTTTCGACGAAACGATTAAAATATCCGATTAAAAACAAAAAAATCAGAGGAAAAGTAGATAAAGCATTGATACTTTAGGTTTTGAAAAATCACAATAAAATGGATGCTTCTTATTGATTTTTAAATATTAAAAATCATAAACTCTACAAATATGAAGAAAAATTCAAACTACAAATCCCACCAAATCCTCAATTTTGGCAATCAATTGGATTTTGATAACGGTATTTTTAAGTGAAATTTTATTGTACTTAGATACAAAAATAGTTGAAAACCCTAATTTTTCGGCTTCCAAAATACGTTGCTCTACTCTCTGAACAGGTCGGATTTCACCAGACAAACCAACTTCTGCTGCAAAACAAAAATCTTTTTGCAAAGCCACATCTTCATTAGAGGATAAAATAGCGGCGACCACAGCTAAATCAATGGCAGGATCATCTACGGTAATACCGCCTGTGATATTTAAAAATACATCTTTTGCGCCCAAACGGAACCCCGCACGTTTTTCCAAAACAGCTAGTAACATATTTAAACGCTTAGCATTAAACCCTGTGGCACTTCGTTGTGGCGTACCGTAAACTGCGGTGCTAACTAAAGCCTGCACTTCAATCATAAGCGGACGCATGCCTTCAAGCGTGGCCGCAACAGCGTTACCTGAAAGTTCTTCGTCTTTTTTAGAAATTAAGATTTCCGATGGATTGGAAACTTCACGCAATCCAGACCCTTGCATTTCATAAATACCCAATTCATTGGTCGAGCCAAATCGGTTTTTATGTGCTCGTAAAATCCGGAATACATGGTTGCGGTCGCCTTCAAATTGCAAAACCGTATCTACCATGTGTTCTAAAATTTTTGGCCCAGCAATGTTACCATCTTTGGTAATATGTCCAATCAATATAACAGGTGTGGCTGTTTCTTTTGCAAATTTTATAAGCTCAGTAGTGCATTCTTTTATTTGTGAAATACTTCCCGAAGACGATTCAATATAATCGCTGTGTAGAGTTTGAATGGAATCAATAATGACGATATCAGGTTCCAAACCTTCTATTTGCTTAAAAATGTTTTGGGTTTTTGTTTCGGTTAAAATATAACAGCTATCATTTTCGGGATGGATGCGCTCGGCACGCATTTTTATCTGCTTTTGGCTTTCTTCGCCAGAAACATACAGCGTTTTATATGGTAGTTTTAATGAAATTTGAAGCAACAACGTACTTTTCCCAATACCTGGCTCGCCACCCAACAATATTAAAGAACCAGGCACAATACCACCGCCAAGCACGCGATTGAACTCCCCATCAAACGTATCCAGACGGGCTTCTTTTGAGTTGTCTATTTCTTTAATCCGTAATGGTTTGGATACTCTTTTTGAAGAAGACGATGGCAATTTCCAATCATTTTTTTCTGGTTTTTGGATGACTTCTTCAACAATGGTGTTCCATTGTTTGCAAGCCGTACACTGTCCTTGCCATTTAGCATATTGATTGCCACAACTCTGGCAAAAAAAAGTGGTTTTTACTTTAGCCATTGATTGGTTATTGGGTTATTGGGTTATTGGGTTATTAAGCATTTTGACTAAATAAAAAATAATTCAGTAACTATTTCACAGTTTTCATTTCTAGTATCCAAAATCCTCTTTAATCGCATTCGCTTTTTGCAATACCTCATCTTTTGTGATACCCGCAATTTCAGATAATGTGTATGCGGTTTGATAGGTACGCATCGCTTTTTTGGGCTCTCCAGTTTCTTCGTAAAATCGTGCTATGTAATAATTTCCCAAAAGCGTTTCTGGATAATGTTTGCGAGCCAATTTCCCTAAGGCTTCATAATATTCAAATTGCGAGTTTTTTTCAATGGCCGCAGCAACGGCCTTAAAATCATTGATGAGTATTTGCTTTTCAATACCAAATAAATCATAAATAGCTTGATATTTTTCTTCAAGATACACCACGGGAGATTCATCCAATTCCAAAATATGTTCCCTATATTCTTTAACGCTGATAGGTTGATAGACATGGAACACCGTTTCAATAGCATTGGGAATGGCGTGCGCTGGCACAGAATAATGCGACGGACCATCAAAACTATCATATTTATAAAGTATATTTTTATTGTCAATAATACTGATGTTTGTATTCAGTTTTTCCACATCTTCAACAATAGCTTTGGAATCATTTTCAGTATTGGCCAAATAATAAAACAATTTAGACCCAACCGCATTCAGTCCTTCTGGAATATAGTTCAGCATTTTTGGAGCCAATTGCGGACTGATAACCATATACGCTTGAAATAAGGGCTGCCCTTTGAGCAAGTAATAATTTATAAAATTAGCGGTTTCACCATGGCCTACGGCTACTCTAAAATTTTCGGCCCTGTAATTTTTTTCAATAAAAGGCACGAGTTCCATGCCTATAAATTCAAAAAAACGAGCTCCGGTTTCAATAGGCAAGCCTTTTTGTTCAGAATACATACAATCATCAAATCGCTTTCCCAATTGATTGACGCC
>CAXBNH010000103.1:0-9554 GCA_963976905.1 uncultured Algibacter sp. | reverse complement strand
TACCAAGCAAATTACTTGTGAATGGACAAATCACTTGTACCAAAGACATAAGATCATGCTGGAGGAGTATGGCGGTAGCATTTTTAAGTTTAAAGCCTTCTACAATATAAAACAACCTATTTCATTTCAAGAATCAACGGGACATATTATTGACGAAAAAAAACAGTTCAAGATTTTTCAAAACCTTAAATCCAACCATCAAGAGCAACCTCTTAAAATACTATTGGTTGGCGAATTGGCCTATAATGCTGAACGCATCTGTGCTTTAGAAGAACAGGGGCACAAACTGTATGGTCTTTGGTTAGATACCCCTTACAATTACAATACAATCGGTCCATTACCTTTTGGTAATGTTGAGGATATACCCATGGAAGGCTGGGAACAAAAAGTAAATGATATAAAACCTGATATTATTTATGCCCTCTTAAATTTTCAAGCCGTCCCCTTGGCACATGAAGTTTTATCCAAAAAAATGGGCATCCCTTTTATATGGCACTTTAAGGAAGGTCCATTTTTCTGTAGGCAGCGAGGCACATGGGAAAAATTAATCGATTTATTTAAACATTCAGATGGTCAAATTTTCATTAATCCAGAATCAAGAGATTGGTTTGCCCAATATGCCAATCAAAAAAATAGCGATTCAACCTTTATTTTAGATGGCGATTTGCCAAGCCAGAAACGATTTGGACAAGTACGCTCCAATTTACTCTCAGACCAAGATGGAGAAATTCACACGCTGTCATCAGGTCGTTTGATAGGTCTTACCCCGCAGAACTTTAAAGAAATGGCTGAGCAGAAAATCCATTTACATTTTTATGGGGACGGATATCAAGAATTCTATCGCCATTGGATAGATGCGGCAAAAAAACTGGCTCCCGAATACCTACATCTCCACCCCAATTGTACTGCTGAAAATTGGGTTAAAGAATTCTCGAAGTATGATGCGGGTTGGCTTCATGTTTTTAATAGTACGAACAATGGAGAAATTGCAAGGGCTTCTTGGAGCGATTTAAATTATCCCGCTCGCATGTCCACTTTGGCGTCGGCTGGTGTGCCTATGATTCAAAAGGACAACAACAATCATATTGCAGCCACGCAATCTTTAATGAAAAAACTGGATGCAGGCGTGTTTTTTAAAGAATTTAAGGAGCTTGGGAATATTCTTCAAAACAAACCTAGAATGCATGAGATTCGTGAGAATGTTTGGGAAAATAGAGGCCTGTTTTCCTTTGAATACCATGTAGAGGATTTGTTATTGTTTTTTAGAAAGGTGATTGAAAATAAAAAGAACGTTTCCAAAAATTATTCGAATATAATAACCACATCCAAATAAAACAGCTTAAAAATATAATTTATGGACATTATTCAATCATTTTGGTCTAAACCTGCGTTTCATGAAAATCAGAACTTTAAAAACAACAGAAAGTTTGGAGGTTGGTTAGAATACAAATATTTTTTAATGAGCAATTGTTTAAGTTTTTTAACTTTAAATAAGTATCATTCCAAAGTGAAACTATACACCGATAGTAAGGGGTACGATATTTTTATAAACCAATTAGGTCTTCCATATCATGATGTATCCTTGGTGCTCGACGAATTAAAGAATGAAGACCATAGATTATGGGTTCTAGGTAAATTAAAAACCATAGCATTACAAGAAAAACCTTTTATACATGTAGATAATGATATTTATATTTGGGATGCATTACCCGTTAAAAATGAAACAGATTATTTAATAGCGCAAAGTAAACACCCTGTACCAAAAACATATCAAGATAGCCTATTGGAAGTAAACAAGCACTTTGTTAATGTTCCTAAACAACTGAAAAAGAATGTTTTTGAATATGAAAACATTGTAAACATAGGTCTTTTGGGAGGCAATGATATCTCATTTTTCCAAAATTATTGCACTAAGGCATATAGCTTTTTAGAAGTTAATAAATCAAACTTGGAGAAAATAAATATCGGTTCATTTAACCAAATATTAGATGAATTTTTCATCAGCTGTTTGTTAAATGAACGGAAAAACGTTTGCTATTATATTGATAGTTCAAAAGAGTCTGTAGCATATGATTCGGTGCTACGATTTCATCTTGTACCAATTATTGATAAATACATCCATTTGGTAGGATTCGCAAAACAAAATAAGTTTGCCTGCCAGCAATTGGAATTAAGGTTAAAATATGAATTTCCAGATGCCCATAAAAAAGTCATCTCTGTTTTACAATCTTCAGGATTAGCTGAAAATATGGATGCTTATGATTCCTTAAAGGAAAATAGAACTTACAAGGCTATTAAAAAACTATATACTTCAGAACTTGGAGATATTAAAAATACTAAAATACAGTTATATGATAATTTCAAACTGAAAATTAAAAAAAATGAATCCGAATTAAATGAAGATAGCTATATTTTGATAGAAAAAAATCCATTTTCTAAGAAAGAAATTCAAACAAACTTAAAAAATCGAGATAAATTATTGTTTTATTTTGAAGAGCCAACCTCTATAAATGAAGTCATTGAAAACATAGGTAATGATATGGAAGGCTTAAGTTTCAAAGAACAAATGGATATAGAAGAGAACATTTTAGATATTATTTTCGAAAAAATTATTTTGTTAGGGATTTTAGAATTTAAGTAAAAATAAATAATATCATAAATTTATAATAAAACACCCCTTCTCGATTTAGATGGGGCGTTTTGTTTTATAAATTTTTCAGAAAACCTTAATTCAAAGTATCCCCGCCTTTATCTCCAGTTCTAATCCTGTAGGCTTCTTCTATGTTTGATACAAAAACCTTTCCATCACCAACTTTGCCAGTTCCCGCAGAACTGATAATGGCCTTAACGGCAGCATCAGCAAAACCATCATTAACAACAATGGAGAGGTGCCGTCGTTGAATATCAGTAGTACTATAAGAAACACCTCTGTAAACATGCCCTTCTTTTTCATTTCCTACACCCGTTACATCCCAATAAGAAAAAAAGGTAACACCCACGTCATGTAGGGCTTCTTTGACTGCATTGAATTTTGATTTTCTTATAATGGCTTCTATTTTTTTCATGGCAATCTCTATTAATATGTATATTCAAATATATTAAAAACATGGATGCTATGCATACAAATAACAGGTATTAATCCATCAAATAGCATCAAAAAAAAGGACGCCTTAAAAAAGACATCCTTTAATTCTAATATAACTCAACACTTATATATTACATATTAATGCTCATTTAACCTGAAATCAGGATACGCATCCATACCATGCTCATGCGCATCCAATCCTTCCAATTCTTCTTTTTCAGAAACCCTGATTCCCACAGTTTTCTTCAATACAAAAAGAATCAAGAACGACGATACTATACAAATAGCGGCATAAGAAAGGATGCCTACCAATTGGCTAACCAATTGATCAACGCCAGCTAAATCACCAAAGATGCCAACAGCTAAAGTTCCCCAGACACCACAAGCTAAATGCACGGCAATGGCCCCCACGGGATCATCCAATTTTAACCTATCAATAAAAGCCACTGCGAATACGATGATAGCGCCTGCAATAGATCCGATTAAAATAGAATCTGTTGGGCCCATAACGTCTGCACCAGCGGTAATCCCAACCAATCCGCCAAGAATACCATTTAAAAACATGGTCAAATCAAGGTTTTTATACATAGCAGTAGATACTAACATGGCCACTACGCCTCCTGCAGCGGCGGCTAAACAGGTTGTTACCAATGTTATAGATGTTAATGCAGGATCTGCGGAAAGCACAGAACCACCATTAAACCCGAACCAGCCTAACCAAAGGATCAATACACCAGCAGTTGCCAATGGAATATTATGTCCAGGAATCGCTTGTGCTTTGCCTTCTTTAAATTTACCGATACGTGGGCCTAATAAACACACTGCTACTACAGCAGCCCATCCCCCTACAGAGTGTACTAATGTAGAACCGGCAAAATCATAAAAAGGTGTTTCTCTCATTTGTAAAAATCCACCACCCCATTTCCATGAACCGGCAAGCGGGTAAATAAACCCTACATATAATACTGTAAAAATCATAAAAGGCACTATTTTAACACGCTCGGCAACCGCACCAGATACAATTGTGGCAGCAGTGGCAGCAAACATACCTTGGAACAAGAAATCTGTCCAGTAGGTGTAGCCTTCATTGTAAGTTAAATCGGTTGCAGCAGCTGCATCCAATCCAAATCCAGCAAAACCAAAGAATCCCGCAGAACCTTCTTCAAAACCTGGATACATCAAGTTAAAACCGACTAAGCAGTATAAAAGCAACCCGATAGTAATAATGAAAATGTTTTTAAATAAAATATTGATTGTGTTTTTTTGCCTAGTTAACCCAATCTCTAAAAGAGAAAAGCCTAAGTGCATAAAAAAAACTAGGGCTGTACAGATCATCATCCATACATTATTGATTGTTAGTAATTCCATAATTTATATTTTTTGGTAGTTGGTTATTAATTTAAAGTGTCGCCACCTTTGTTTCCTGTTCTTATTCTGTAAGCTTCGGTAATATCCGATACAAATATTTTCCCGTCACCAACCTCGCCAGTTCCAGCAGAACCAATAATGGCCTTAACGGTAGCATCTGCAAAATCATCATTTACTACTATGGAAAGGTACCTACGTTGAATATCACTTGTGCTATAAGAAACACCTCTGTACACATGACCTTCTTGTTCGTTTCCAATACCGGTTACATCCCAGTATGAGAAAAAATTTACTCCAACCTCGTGTAAAGCTTCTTTCACTACACGATATTTGGATTTTCTAATAATTGCTTCAATTTTCTTCATAATATTACTTTATTTAGTTGGTATAAAATCAATTCTTGAAATAAGTATCATTTCATTGTTTTTTTTCATTTTAAAAGATGCCCTATTGATATAGGGCATCTCTTTTTTAATTTAAATTATTATATAAATATAACTAATCTATTTCCCTTTGTCTTTTTCCTGGGTAAGCAATAGAACCATGCTCTGACCAGTCAAGACCAACTATTTCTTCTTTTTCAGAAACTCTTAAACCAACTGCCTTTTTAAGAATAAACAAGAAGATAAATGATAAACCAATGGCCCAAGCAGCATAAGCTATTACCCCGATAGCTTGTGCTCCCAATTGCGCAGCACCACCGCCATTAAAAATCCCAATACCAGCATCACCATCTATGCCCCAAAGACCTATAACCAAGGTGCCCCAAGCGCCAGCAACACCATGTACAGAAACTGCACCAACCGCATCATCAATTTTTAAGTATTTTTCAATAAAACCAATAGAATATACTACAAGAACACCACCTACTAATCCAGCTAAAACAGCACCACCTTCGCTCATATTGCCACATCCAGCAGTAATACTAACAAGACCAGCTAACGCACCGTTCAATGTCATTCCTAAATTTGGTTTACCCATTTTAATCCAAGAAATAATTAAAGCACCACAGGCACCTGCAGCAGCAGCTAAGTTGGTAACAAGTACAACTTGAGAAGCAGCAGTAGCATCATCACCACCCCAAGCTAATTGAGAACCACCATTAAATCCGAACCATCCTAACCAAAGAATGAACACACCTAAAGTAGCATACATTTGGTTATGTCCGTGCATTTCAACTGGTTTCCCATCAAGGTATTTTCCAATTCTAGGACCTACCATCCAAGCAGCAACAAGTGCAGCCCATCCACCCACAGAGTGAACAATAGAAGAACCAGCGAAATCAATAAATTCAGCAGGCATGATACCATCGGTATTATTTAACCAACCACCATTCCATTCCCAACCACCAGCGATTGGGTAAATAACAGCAGTCATTACAATACTAAAAATGGCGTATGTTGTATATTTTGTTCTTCCTGCAATGGCTCCAGATACAATAGTAGCGGCAGTCGCGGCAAATACTGTTTGAAAGAATAAATCAGCAGCGCCTTGAGAGAACACAAAACCTCCCCAATGAAACCATCCTCCGCCCATATCGGCACCATACATTAAAGAATATCCCACAAACCAGAAAGCCAATGAGCCAACTGCTATGTCCAAGAAATTTTTCATTGCTATGTTTACAGCATTTTTTGAATCTGTCATTCCAGATTCCACTAAGAAAAATCCTGCTTGCATGAAGAATACTAGGATACCTGAGATAAGCATCCACATCATTCCCATGTCGCCTTCAATTGCGGCGGTGTCTTGAATTATAAAGGGCAAATTTAATATTGACATAATAAATAAATTTTAGAGGGTTAGTAAAAAAGAGAACAATTAAACAATCTTTAATTGTTCTCTTTAATATAAATTTTATTTTCTTTTTAGAAAGAATAGATAGCTGCCAAAGTAAATGCTGCTAAGTTATCTGATGCAGCACCATCAGCATCAAGGTAAGGCATATCATTACTCCAAGAATCTAATCTAATCTCTGGCTTAATAATTAAGTTTTCCAAAGCGTAACTACCTGTTAAAGTAAGACCTAAAACACTTGGTAAATCATCAACATCTTTTGCATGGTATCCAAAAAGTTCACCTCTTAACCCTAAGCTAAAAGAATCAGATGTTGCAATTTGTGGGTACAATGCAACACCATAAAAACCTTCATCATCACTTGTTTGATACGCTCCATTGATTCCTAAAAAAAAAGCATCAGATAAATCAAATCCACCAGTATAGTCAATTTCAAAACCTAGAACCTCATCATCATCATAATAAAGATTCAAGAATTGGCCTGAATAACCTAACTGAGCGCCCAAAGCGTAACCTCCAGTCATGTTATTGTTAACATCTGTAGGGTTCATAAAAGCTAACATTAAACTAAAATCCTCACCTAAAGCGAAATCTGCTTTTAAACCAACCATAGAGAAAGGCCCACTTGAAAATAAGTATGATGTACTGTAGTTAAAATTCGCAGCTGGAGAAATCACTTCATAACCGAGATAAGTATTCCAACGCCCCATTGTTAATGTAGTACTTTCAGACACATTCCAATAAGCATATAATTGATTAATGTATAAATCAGGTCCATCCCCAGCGGCTTGAGTACCTCTGGTTCCAAAAGCTAAATCTGCTACTGCTCCAGTTTTTTCGCCTTCATAAGCAAAAATAGTATTTGCCATACCTAGTGCAAAACCCGCTTGGTCTGCAAAAGAAGATCCAAAAGGCACATAATTGTTATCCGAAGAAGACAAATAGGTTTGATAGTAAGCATCAACTGTACCGCTAATACTCAAAGATGGTGCCGGAGCCTCTTCTTGGGCAAATATTGCCGTTGCTACAAAAAGCATTGAAAGTGTAATTAATTTTTTCATAATTGATTGTTTTAAAGTTCTTGTTTTTAAAAATTAAATATCTTTAAGATGGCGTAAATCTATATTAAAAATATTTAAACCCCATAAAAAATAGGGTTACATCATTAACTTTTATCAATATTTCACTTTTAACCCTATTTTTTTGAGGGTATATTTGAAATTATTTGATTTTTTGATTTATCAACAATGGGCAACTTTGAATTATTGTCAGTTTTTAAGTATTTTTTATGCAGTTATTTTTACAAAAACGAGTATTCACTAGCATTAATTAACATATGTTTATTTAATGGTGCTTATTTTACAATTGAATATTTATTAATAAATGCTCCTATTATTATTATATATATAGTTTTACCTTAATTATGTGTCGAAAATCGAAATAATGTTTTGCGCGTTATATTATTAAAAAATCTATGCATACCTTTGTGTTTCGACGCTATTTTTAAACCAAAATTTGTTGATTATGATGAAGAAACAAGGATTGTATTTACCTGAATTTGAACACGAAAACTGTGGCGCAGGTTTTATCTGTAATCTAAAAGGTCAAAAGACCAATCAGATTATACATGATGCCTTAGAAATTCTGGTAAAGTTGGAGCACCGTGGTGGTGTAAGTGCAGATGGAAAAACAGGCGATGGTGCAGGATTATTGATTGACATCCCTCACGACTATTTTAAAAGAGTTTGTAATTTTGAAATCCCTGAGCAAAGAGCATACGCTGTGGGCATGGTTTTTTTACCAAAAAACAAAAATCAATACAAATTTTGCAAAGACACCTTTGAGAAAGAAATCAAGGTACAGGGCCTTACCATTTTAGGATGGCGAAAAGTTCCTGTAGATTCTTCACATTTAGGCCCGATCGCTTTGGCTTCTGAGCCAGATATTGAACAGATTTTTGTTGGCAAAACCAACAATATCACCGAAGATGTTTTTAAAGCAAAACTATACGCAGCCCGTAAAATTACAGAGCATACCATTGCAAATTCAAAAATGGACCAAAGTTCTTACTTTTATATACCTAGCTTATCCACAACTACCATAATATATAAAGGGGTTATTATGCCAGAAGATATTGGCCCTTATTATACAGATTTACAGCAAACCGATTTGGTAACCCGATTGGCCTTAGTGCACCAAAGGTTTTCAACCAACACCATGCCTACATGGGAATTGGCGCAACCCTTTAGATATATGTGCCAAAATGGGGAAATCAATACCCTACGTGGTAATGTAAGCAGAATGCGTGTGCGTGAAGAAATCATGAAAAGTGAGGTTTTTGGTCCGCAAATAGAAAAATTGTTTCCAATCATTTTGCCCGGTAAGTCTGATTCAGCTTCAATGGACATGGTAGTAGAATTATTGACGCATACAGGGCGTTCATTGCCAGAAATCATGATGATGATGATTCCTGAAGCTTGGGAAAAACACCAAACCATGTCTGAAGAACGTAAAGCATTTTATGAATATAATGCTTGTATTATGGAACCTTGGGATGGCCCAGCTTCGGTGCCTTTTACTGATGGTGACTATGTTGGCGCTTTATTAGATAGAAATGGTCTTAGACCTTCAAGATACACCGTTACCAAAAGTGGGAAACTGATTATGGCTTCTGAAATTGGTGTGGTTGACATTCCAGCAGAAGATGTAGAAAGTCACGGCAGATTGGAACCAGGAAAAATGTTCTTGGTTGATATGAATGAAGGCCGCATCATTAAAGATGAAGAGATTAAAGATAAAATTGTAACTGAAAGACCTTATAAAGATTGGCTGGATAAAACCAGATTGCACTTAAGGGATATTCCTTACAATAACGAAACCTGTCCTATTGAAACCATAGACATCAAAACAAGACAGCGTTTATTCAACTATACTTTTGAAGATATTCAAGAGGTTATTACCCCAATGGCCGTAACTGCTAAAGAAGCCTTGGGCTCTATGGGTACAGATACGCCTTTAGCGGTTTTATCAGATAGACCTCAACTTATTTCAAATTATTTCAAACAATTATTCGCTCAAGTTACCAACCCACCATTGGATGGTATCCGTGAAGAAATTGTAACTGACATTAGTTTAAATCTTGGTAAAGATCGTAATATTTTCAGCATTTCAGAAAGACAATGTAGAAAATTGCGCATTCAAAATCCTGTGATTTCCAATGCCGATTTAGAAAAAATAAGAAGTATTTCCGTAGAAGGCTTTAAAGCCGAAACCATAGAAATCCTTTATCCTAAAGCAAAAGGCC
>CAXBNH010000102.1:0-9560 GCA_963976905.1 uncultured Algibacter sp. | reverse complement strand
GGATTTTAAAAACCGTGTACAAACCATATCCTCGCTTTTAGATGACGTGATTGCCATAGACCCCGAGCGTGTTATCGCTGTTAGGGAACGTTTGCTAAAAGGTGTGGAAGAGCTAAGGGAAAAATATGACGAAAACCGTTTTGAACAAGAATTGGTGTATTACATTGAAAAATATGACATTACCGAAGAAAAAGTACGTCTTAAAAACCATTTGGAATATTTTATAGCGTCACTTGATTCTACCGATTCCAACGGAAAAAAACTGGGTTTTATCACTCAGGAAATTGGTAGGGAAATAAATACCATTGGCTCAAAGAGCAATTATGCTTCTATGCAAAAATTGGTGGTGCAAATGAAAGATGAACTGGAAAAAATCAAAGAACAATTGTTGAATGTATTGTAATGAGTATTCAGTCCACAGTTTTCAATTTTCAGCTTAAAGTGAGACGAGTTGAATTCTGAATGGATTCCTGCCTTCGCAGGAATGACAAACTTTCAATTTTAAAACTTTGTGTCTTAGCGGCTTTGCGAAAAAAAAACCTTGCTAGAAAAAAATAAAGATTAGTGAAAAAAGAAGACAACAAAAAAAACAAACTCATTGTATTTTCAGCACCTTCGGGTTCTGGAAAAACCACGATTGTTAAGCATCTATTGGGCATTGAAGCCCTAAATCTAGAATTTTCAATATCGGCAACCTCAAGAGCCCCTCGTGGCGAAGAAATAGAAGGCAAAGATTATTACTTTTTATCTGCCGATGCATTCAAATCAAAAATTAAAAACGATGCCTTTTTAGAGTGGGAAGAAGTCTATCGCGATAATTTTTATGGCACCTTAAAAACCGAAGTGGAACGTATTTGGGCTTTGGGAAAAACAGTTATTTTTGATATTGATGTATCGGGCGGTCTGCGTATCAAAAGAAAATTCCCTGAGCAAACCTTGGCCGTTTTTGTAAAGCCACCGAGTATTGACGAACTTAAAATCCGTTTAAAAAAGCGCAAAACAGAAACTGAGGATAAAATAAACATGCGCGTGGCAAAAGCATCCGCAGAATTGGCAACGGCACCTTTGTTTGATGTCATTATAGTTAATGACCATTTAGAAAAAGCCCTTAACGACGCTGAGGTTTTAATCCATGACTTTGTAAATTCATAACAACTTAGCATGAAGATAGGTTTGTTTTTTGGCTCATTTAACCCCATTCATGTTGGGCATTTGATTATTGCCAATTACATAGCAGAACATAGCGATTTAGAGCAAATTTGGTTTGTGGTCACGCCACACAATCCATTTAAAAAGAAAATCACCCTACTGGACAATTACCAACGTTTGGAAATGGTATATCGTGCCACTAAAGACTACACAAAACTCAAACCCAGTAGTATAGAATTTAACTTACCTCAGCCCAATTATACCATAAATACGTTGGTGTATTTAGAAGAAAAACACCCCGAGCATGAGTTTGCGCTCATTATGGGCGAAGACAATTTAAAAGGGTTCCATAAATGGAAAAACCACGAATTGATTCTTGAAAACCACCATATTTATGTCTATCCAAGAGTTTCTGATTGCCATGTGGAAACCCAATTTGACCGCCATCAAAAAATACATTTTATAGATGCGCCCATTATGGAACTCTCTTCAACCTACATCCGTAACGCCATAAAAGACGGCAAAAACATACAGCCTATGCTCCCGCAACACGTTTGGGAGTATTTGGATGAGATGAATTTTTATAAGTAGTTTAAAGTTTGTTTTTGTTAAAAAAGTCATTGCACGTTGATTTTTAAAATAATTAAAATAAAAGTTCACTTATTTAGTGAACTTTTATTTTATCTTTGCACTATGATATAAGAAAACTATGGAAATAAATTTCGAGAAAGATTATCTGAAAGAATTGTATGAAAACGGAAAAGCTCGAAGCAAGAAACATAGATTTCAATCAAACGTTATTAAAAAGTACATACAAACAATAGATAAATTAAGAGTTGCAAAAAATACAGAAGAATTATATCCTATTAAAAGTTTAAATTACGAAAGACTTATTGGGGATAAGAAAGGATTAGAATCTGTTCGAGTGGATGGCGCCTATCGAATAGAATTTATAACTACACTAGAAGGAGAAGAACCTAATAGTATTACTATATGCTCAATTATTGAATTGAGTAATCACTACAAGTAAATACAGGAAAAGATGGCAACAACAAAAAATTTGACACCAGCGCAAGCAACACATCCTGGAGTTCTAATTAAAGATGAATTAGACGCAACACCCCACATCAACCAAAGAATTTTGGCAAAGGAATTAGGTGTGCAACCATCATTTTTAAATGAAATAATCAAAGGGAAAAGACCAGTAACAGCAGATATCGCAATTTTATTAGAAAAGATTCTGGGAATTTCAGCGGGCTATTGGATGAAGTTTCAGTCTCAATACGAAATTGACAAGGCAAGAGTTAAGCAGAAAAATATAAAAAAAGTAAAGAATATCGAACTATGGAGCATTATTAAAGAATATGTTCCAGTTCGATATTTTAAAAAGCACAATTATTTAAAAGACGATATTGAAAGTGACATAAAAACGATAAAAAGTATTTATGACGTAGAAACTATTGATGGTCTAGTATCGTCTTTTTCTAATGAGAAATTTGCATATTATCGCAAATCAGAAAAATTAAAAATAGACGATAATAATATGTTTGCTTGGAGCTCTTTAGCACAATATGAAGCTAAAAATCAAAAAACGAACACTTTCAATTTTGACAATTTAAATCAACTCTGTTTAAATCTGAACAATATATTTTATGAAAATTCTGGAACACCAGAAAGGGTTAAATCTGTTCTTAATCAATTTGGAATTAAAATGTTGTTAATTGATAAACTAGAGAAAACGCCCATTGATGGATTTTCTTTTTGGTCAGATAAAAACCCAGCTATTGCATTGACTTTAAGATACAATCGAATTGACAATTTTGCTTTTACAATTATGCACGAAATTGGACATATTGATTTGCATTTGAGAAATGATAAGGATAGAAAATTTATGGACTTAACTAGAAAACAGAATGTAGACAGATGCGAGAAAGAAGCAGATACTTATGCTCAAGAAAAATTGATCTCTAAAGAAATATGGCAAGATATTTTAGAAAACCATCTTCCTCTCAATGATGAAAAAATCAAAGTTCTGGGAGATGAACATAAGATTAACCCTGCTATACTATTGGGTCGTGTTTGTTATGAAATGGATTATTATGCAATGAAAACTACGATTGACAAAAAAATGAAGTGACTTTTCACAGACAATAGCTACAATAATAAAAAAGCCAACTCTGGGAAGAGTTTGCTTTTTAACAAATCATATATGCAGGCTTTCTTTTAATCTAAATTTGGAATTCGTAATACTTGCCCAGGATAAATTAAATCTGGGTTTTTAAGCATCGGTTTATTGGCATCAAAAATAACGGGATATTTCATGGCGTTACCATAAAATTTCTTTGCTATTTTACCTAAAGTATCGCCGCTTACCACGGTATGGAATTGCGCTTCTGGTTCTGGGTTTTCAACCGTCATTTGGTCATCAACGGTAGCAATACCGCTTGAATTCCCAACTACCAAAACCACTTTTTCTTTAGTGGCTTGGTCATAAGCCGCACCTGTTACAGTTGCTGTATCTCCATTTATTTTAACCTTTAAATTTTCAACTGCCAATTGTAAATCGGCAATGGTTTCTTCCATCTTTCCTGCCGCTGCTTCTTCGCGTTTTAATTTTGCTGCCGCTGCTTCTTCTGCATCTGTTTTACCAATTCCGAATACTTTGGCACCTGCGTTTTTAATAAATGAAAATAGTCCCATGTGTTTATTGTTTTTTAAGATTAATATGTTTTCTATAAATTTAGAAACAAAAAAGTTAATAGGTAACTTTTGCACTTGATAATTTTGTTAAAATTCCATCTATAAAAAAAGAAACCGCTTAAAGCAAGTACCTTAAACGGTTTCTAAACTAAATAACCAACCAAAATTTTTATTTACCTCGGGTGTTCTCCCTTGGGTTTTCTACTTTATCTTTTCTATGTTTACGCAGTTTTTCTTGAGTATCTGCTTGTTTTTCTTTTACGTTTCCAGATTTTAAATATTGGATGTATCCTCTGCCTTTGAATTCATAAACGGTTTCAGAGGCTGGATGATATAATTCTATCGTCCTGTCATTTATAACGCTCAATTCAAAATATTCATTGCCGAAGAAATCATAATCTAATGTTAAAGTTTTCAAATACATATTTCCGCTCACATTTCCAACGCCATAAAGACCTGTGTAATCCCAATCCAAATTATTGGGATGTGTGCCTACGCCATTTTGTGAACTTCTGAATTCAGAATCGTTTCCGCCCGCTAAAAACTGCAAGTAATTTTCATTATCAAATTCATTGATAGCCCCAAAATTACTGGTATATGTTTTTTCCCAAGCATCATATTCTTGCAGAAAATAATGGATGTTGTCATAGAACACAAAATCGTAATCAAAATTGCTGCGTTGATAGCCTTTTAAAAAATAAGACGTGTCGTTGTTCGGGTTGTAAAGCTCAATGGTATTATTGTTTATTTGATACACATCAAAAGTGGCAAAGCCATCTACATCGTGCTGTACATCTAGAATCATATCGTAGGCATCATAGCTTGCCACATCAATACCAAAGCCGTTGCCGGTATCGCCCAAACCTACAATATTATTATTGGCATACATCACACCGTTTCTAAAGGACACCGTAAAAGCTTTTTGCAAAAAAGGGGTTTCACCATAGCCTTTTGTGGCGTTAATATCCACATACCACAACTCATGTGAATTTAACAATTGATTGATGGAAATGCCGGGTTCATCTATGATGTATTCGTCAACAATTACCTCGTTATAACAAGACGTAAAAAGTGTGGCTGTTAAAGCAAAGCCTAAAAGTAATTTTATAGTTTTCATATCGTCTATATTTTAATGTTTATACGTATAGGTTTTCAAAACACGTGCCAAACATTCAGTTGCAGGCGCAGCCGCAGTTTTCAGTTGGCTTCTTCGGTCCTCTATCTTTCTTTTTTGTACTTTTGATATTATAATTGAAAATGATTTATGGGCAAACCTTTAAAATATGCGGTTTTTGGGGCAGGAAGTTGGGCAACGGCCATCGTGAAAATGCTTTGCGAAAATTTAGATGAAGTGGGCTGGTACATGCGTAGCGTTTACACCAAAGAACACCTTTTGAGAGAACAGCACAACCCCAATTATTTAAGTTCGGTGGAGTTTCATTTAGAGCAATTGAAGCTGAGCAACGACATTAATGAACTGGCCGAGTATGCCGATGTCTTGATATTCGTGATTCCATCTGCTTTTATTTATGGCGAATTAGAAAAGCTGACCGTTGATATTTCCAATAAAACCATTGTATCCGCCGTAAAAGGGATTATTCCAGAAACGCAATTATTGGTAGGTGAGCATTTTAATGAACACTACAATATTCCTTTTGAAAACGTAGCTGTTATTGCAGGCCCTTGCCATTCTGAAGAAGTGGCCTTAGAGCGTTTATCCTATTTAACCATTTCGTGTTCTGATGCCCAAAAAGCACAGGCCATTGCCGATAGTCTTTCAAGCGATTACATAAAAACCAAAATCAGTGATGATGTGCTTGGTGTGGAATATGCCGTGATGCTGAAAAATATTTATGCCATTGCCGCTGGTATTGCCCACGGTTTGGGATATGGCGATAATTTCCAAAGTGTATTGATGAGCAATGCCATACGTGAAATGAAACGTTTTATCAAAAAGACGCATAAAATGAAACGCAACATCAACAACTCGGCTTATTTGGGCGATTTGTTGGTGACAGGGTATTCCGTGTTTTCCAGAAACCGTATGTTTGGCAATATGATTGGAAAAGGCTACACCGTAAAATCGGCACAAATGGAAATGAGCATGGTTGCTGAAGGATATTACGCTACAAAAAGTGCCCATTTATTAAATGAAAAAAACAAAAAGAAAACCAAGCTGCCTATTATAAATGCGGTTTACGAGATTTTATATGAAAATAAAAACCCCAAAAAAGTGTTTAAAAAATTAACGGAGCAGTTGGATTAAGAAAAAAGCCATTTGCTATTAGCTAAAAACCAAGAGCCAAAAGCTAAAGGCTACTTTACCAAAACCCCCTTAACATCCATCAACGGAATGGTTTGCAAAGCCTTCAAATTAACTGTGTTTTTTCTAAACAGATACGTTTTATCAAGCATTTGGTTGCCTTCAAAAAAGGAGACTTTAAAGGTATTGTTCAATGCAAATAAATCTTCTTGCATCAATTCTATCTTCGCATAACTTTTGGGAGGAAGTTTATCAATCTTTTTTCTGAAAGTCGCCGTTATTTTGTATTCGGAATAGCCGCTGGTTACAATCAGAACCATATCTAACGCCACATTTTTATCGTTAATAATATAGGCGTTCCAATCATCGGTTTTATAAATGGCATTGTGTTCGTGTACAATGGCCACATAAACGTCTTCAACTTTTGGAATTATGATATCTTTTTTCATTTTAAAAGAAAATTTTTGTCGGTTGCAAAAATACGTCATTTTACCAACTGTTAAAGAGAAACCAAATAATTGATACTGAATGATAAAATAACTACTTTCGTTAAAACTGAAAACACAAACTATTATGAAACGTCATTTTCTTATTACACTTATTTTATTCATAAGCGTATTATCAATAAATGCGCAATCAAATTCTGAAAAAGCAACTGCCATTGCCAAAGAAGTTGAAACCGCCATGGGAGGCATTGAAACCTACAACAACACCCATTTTATACAATGGGATTTTGGAAAACGCACTTTGTTTTGGGATAAATGGACAGGCGATGTTAGAATTGAAAACCCCGAAAAAAACCTTGTGATTTTAGTAAACATCAACAGCCTTAAAGGAAAAGTTTATGAAAACGACACGTTAGTTACTGATAATGAAAAAACCAAAAACCTACTTACCCAAGCCAAAAACTGGTGGATCAACGATTCGTATTGGTTGGTCATGCCATGGAAACTGCAAGACCCTGGTGTAACGCTTACTTATGTAAAAACGGATGCATTGCCCAATGGCAATAAAGCAGATGTTTTACAAATGACCTTTGATAGCGTGGGTGTAACGCCCGACAACAAATATTTGCTTTATGTAGACCAACAAGACCACTTGATTAAACAATGGGAATATTTTAAAAATTTCAACGATAGCGAACCAAAATTTTCTAGACCGTGGGACAATTACCAAAAAATGGGTGCTATTTTGTTATCCTTTGACAGAAGTGAATTTGGACCAACCAATGTGGTGGTAAAACAGGATTTTGATGCTGATATTTTTACAGATTTATAGATTGTTTTTATTCAAAAAAAGAGTTAGAATAGCCATCAGTTACAATGCCCCGTAAATTAAAAACGATTAAGTGGTTTAATAATGTTTCATCGCTGTAAGCATCAAAAAGATTGTTGTTTTTAAAAGCGATTTGGTCTATTCTCAAAAAATACAAAGTTCCTATCAAACTTAAATCTACATTTGGTTTTATATGTCCTTTGCTTTCTGCTTTTTTTAAAAGTTCAATAACAATGGTATTCACAAAGTCATTTGAAAAATCATTAAAAACGGCATCTGCTTTTGGGTAGTACTTTTTTATCCCATACAGAAAAGAGGGCTTAAAATATTTGAGATATTCAAACCCTCTTTTGTAAATAAGAATGATGCTTAAAATGGGATCGTCTCCATTTTCATTTATAATGATTTCAATATCCGAATCGTACTTCTCTAATAAACTAGACAAGCTTTCAGCTATCAAAGTCTCTTTATTCGGAAAATATTTATAAATCGTTTTTTTGGAAATCCCTAGTGTGCTTGCCAGTTCGTCCAAAGTAAAACGCTTGCTTCCAAACTTGGTAAAGTTGGTTATAGAGCATTTTAAAAGTTCAGATTTACTAATCATCCCCAACTTGATTATAGATTATCTCCAGCCACCACCAAGGGCTTCATACAAATCAACCACGCTCAATAATTGTTGCAATTTATTATCAATCACATTCAACTCAGCATTGAGCGCGCTTTGTCTGGCGGTTAATAAATCTAGATAATTGGCATAGCCGTTTTTCAATAATTCTTCTGAATTGCTTTCTGCATTGCGCAATGCTTCCACTTCATTTTGACGGTATTCAAACTTTTCAGTTTCGGCATTGTAGCTGTACAAAGCGTTTGACACTTCGTTTCCAGCGGTCAATAACGTCTTTTTGAAATTCAATAAGGCTTGTTCCTGTTGGGCTTTAGCAACTTCATTTTGGGTTTTTATTTTGCGCTGGTTGAAAATAGGCTGTGTTAATCCGCCAACCAACGTCGCAAACAACGAATTGGCATTTAACAATTCATCCAATTGCAGACTTTGAAATCCGCCAGTTGCTGTGAGCGTTACCGATGGATAAAAATTACTTCGTGCTACATTGGTCATTTCAAAAGCGTTTATCAAGCCGTATTCTGCTGCCATCACATCTGGACGATTATGTAATAAAGTAGCTGGCACGCCTAGTTTAATATCAGAATCCAATGTTTGATTGTCTAAATTACTGCGCTCAATCCCTTCAGAAGATTTTCCCAACAACAAATTCAACGTGTTTTCCGTTCTGAAAATGGCCGCTTCCAAATCCACTTGCAAGGCTTTGGCATTGTTGTATTGCGCAATGTTCTGATCGACCGCAACTTGTGTGACCTGTCCAGCATCTTTCAATGCTTTGATAGTAGTTACGCTACTATCACGTGTTGCAATGGTTTTTTTAGTAATATCTAATTGGGCGTCCAACGCCATTAATTGATAATAAGTAGAAGCAATAGCAGAAACCAATTGCGTTTTCACGGCTTGATGCGCTGCCATACTTTGCAGGAAACTTGCCTCACCAGCACGCTTGTTGCTGCGTATTTTCCCCCAGATATCGGCTTCCCAAGATAGGTTTCCTGTCAATTCAAACTGCTCGATAGATCCACTAAAAATAGACCCAAACTGACTGTTTTTAGATAATTCTTGGTGGGTCATGGATGCTTTCCCACTCAAACTTGGAAAATAACCTGCTTTCCCTTGTTTCATATACGCTTCGGCAGCAACCATTTTTTGTATAGCAACACGGATGTCCAAGTTATTTTCTAGACCTTCAGTTATATATTGCTTTAAATTGGGGTCTGTAAACATGTCTTTCCACGATACATCTGCCATAGAAATACTATCCGTTGGCAGATTATCAGTCCTGTATAAATTCTCGGTTTCTGGTAATTTAGGCCTTTCGTAATCTTTGGCCACAAAACAGGACGTTACCATAAACGAAACGCCCAAAACCAATACCATTCTGTATATATTTTGCTTTTTCATCTTTTTTAATTGATTTGCTCTGGTTGATTACTTTTACTGACAGCTTCAGGTTTTCCGCTGATTTTTTCTTGCAGCCATTGGAAAAAGACGAATAATATCGGGATGACAAACACCCCAAGAATGGTGCCTATCAACAAACCACCAACG
>CAXBNH010000101.1:0-9618 GCA_963976905.1 uncultured Algibacter sp. | reverse complement strand
TAATACCAGTTACATCCAGTTCATTTAAAGTATATGTTTTAGACTCTCCCGTCAGCTCATTTTCCCCGATATCACCTTGAGCCACAAGTGTAGTCAGTTCAGAGTCACTTAAATGAACATTGATATAACCATCAAAATCTAGTAAATCTTCATAAGAAATATTAGTTTCGTCATCTAACTTTGAAAACGTCATGGAACTAAACCCTGTATCACCATTTACAGTCCCTAAGGTAACAGCAATATCTCCACCTTCTGCGGCCGTATTATAATGGATATGAGCTGGGTGCATACCACCTGCTGGTGTACCGCTCAATTGCAACTCTACCGTTGTAGAATTATCCTCATTTTTAATGAATTTTGCCGTTCCCGATATATTTGGATCTGCTACAGAATTCAGTTCAAATGTTTTCGTTAATACCATATCGGTATCATCGTCATCATCGTCACAACTTGTTAAAAACAAAATAGGTAACACAAGTAGTGTTTTAATAAAAAGCTTTTTTATAATATATTTTTTTTAAGTTCAATTCAAACTTACTTTATGTGCTAAAACAGTTTTGCCGTAAATAAATATTTATTTAACTTAATAACTTTTTTAAAGAAAGTTTAACAGCTCGTTTCTACGAGAGTCTCAATTAAGTTCATATGGAACGGTTCTTAAAGGTAGAATTTATAAAAGTCTTTAATTAATGAAGCACATAGTAGTACTTACAGGCGCAGGCATGAGTGCAGAAAGCGGCATTAAAACCTTTAGGGATGCCGATGGGTTGTGGGAAGGCCATGACGTTATGGAAGTAGCCACACCCGAAGGTTTTGCTGCTAATCCAAACTTGGTATTGGACTTTTACAACCAACGCAGAAGACAACTTTTTGAAGTCAACCCCAACCCCGCTCATTATGATTTAGCAAACCTGGAACATGGTTATAAAGTTTCCATTATAACCCAAAATGTAGATGATTTGCATGAACGAGCAGGCAGCACAAACGTTATCCATCTGCATGGCGAATTGCTAAAAGCAAAAAGCACTTTTGATGATACCGATATTTTTGATTGGAAAACCGACATCCTTGTGGGCGATTTCTGCAAAAAAGGACATCAACTAAGGCCGCACATTGTTTGGTTTGGCGAAGATGTCCCCATGAACAATACCCCGACTTATTTTATAGACCCCAAACCGAATATTGCCAGTAAAAAAAATTTAACGGTTATTGCTGAAAGTGCTACTTTAGGAATAAAAAAAGTAATTGGATTGTTAAGTACTTGATTCTTTACTGAGGAAGTACTAATTAATTACGAATGGCTTTGTCTATCTTATCAAGAAGGTCATCTGGCTCAAAGGGCTTATAAATAAAGCCATCCATTCCGCTTGTAAAAATTTTATTTTTAACTTCCATAAATACTGAGGCAGATAATGCAAGAATAGGTAAATCTGTATTAAACTTTCTAATTTCTTTTGTAGCCATGTAGCCGTCCATTATAGGCATTTGTATATCCATCAGCACCAAGTCATAATCATTTTCTCTTACCATATTTACTGCTACTTGTCCGTTTAAAGCAATGTCAACTTTTAAATGGGATTTTTCCAATATCTGTTTTCCAACCATAATGTTTATTTGATTGTCTTCTACCAATAGCACCCGTTTACCTTTTAAGTTATATTCTTTTGTTTGCTTGATTTCATGTAGGTCTTGATTTGAGGCAAGTTTTAAATCCAATTCAAAATAAAAACGACTACCAATACCAACTTTACTATCAATTTTCACATCGGCCCCTAAAGCTTGCACAATACTTTTTACTATAGGTAATCCCAAACCTGTCCCCCCGTATAATCGCTCTGTACTCTTAGTCGCTTGGGCAAATGCTTCCCACACCTTATCCTGTTGTTCTGGAGCTATCCCTATACCTGTGTCTCTTATTTCTGTTAACAAGCGTATTTCTGTGCCTGATTCTTGAGTTTTGGATATCTTTAAAACAACCTCTCCTTCTTCAGTAAACTTTATGGCATTTGAGACGAGGTTATTTATAACTTGATTGAACCTTACTATGTCCAACCATACTGTGGGTATTTCATTATCAATATCCAACCGCATGCTAATCCCTTTGCGCATGCAACTGGCTTCATGTATTTTTTGGATTTGTTTTACAGCATTTTCAATATTGGTAGGGATAGGATCTAGCTCTATAACAGTAGATTCCATTTTACTAAAATCTAACACGTTATTGAGCAAACCCAATAATATTTTTCCTGAATAATTTAAAGCTTCAATATTCTGCTCTTGATCGGGACGCGGATTATTATCGCTCAATATATGAGAGAGCCCTATAATAGCGTTAAGCGGTGTTCTTATTTCATGGCTCATGGTGCTTAAAAATCGAGATTTTGCATTTGATGCTTCAATAGCCTCTTCTCTTTTACTGTGTATTTTTTTATAATAACCTATATTCAAGTAAGAAAAATTAATTAATTGATAAGTTACTAAAACGATTGTACTCAGTATAGATATAGGGTAAATAACCTTTTCAGCTACTTTAGGATCCATATGTGTATTTGTAAATAACTTAAAATCGGACAAATAAAGAAGCACCCAAAAAATTGCTGGTAATAATGAAAATAATATTACATAATATCTTTCTCTTCTAAAAGAAAACATTAAAAAAGGCAAACCTAAAGCAAACATCAAAACAAATTCAACACTTCCTGGTTTACCAACAAATGAAGCTGTTATAGAAACACTTAAAATAAATGTTACCATATAAATAATCCGTGCGATTGTAATATTTCCCTTTTTAGTTATGATTGCAGAAATAACAAAAAACAACACAGCTACGCCTACGTAATTAGATAATTGAGGCATTCCCAAATTATAAACTACTAAAGACCAAATCAAAGAAAGTACAGAAGTAAATAAAGAAATTGAATAAACAAGCGCTATTCTTCTTTCAGAAAATTCAGATTTGGGTAATTCGGGATTAAGCATAAATTAATTACATTTTCACCTACTAATTTAGGTGTTTTTTTAGGAAAGGAAAATTATTAACTACGTTTTCGCTATCTCCCTGTAGTTCAATTTACTCAAAAACCGGACTGCACTCCTCTAAACATAGAGCTTTCAAAACTATTTATAGCTTAAATTATTTATATCGACAAAAAGCATTTTGAAATAATAAATCAACTTAATTTCAGATAATGCTTTTTTTTTAGAAAATCAAGAATACATATTAACTAGTTGGATGATATTTTATATAAACAGTGGAATTGAAAATAGCGCTAATATTAAATTGACACTATTACTTTTCAGAATACCATTGCCTTTTGATCACTTTAACGTTTTAATTAGATATAAACTTAAAAACGGCTTCTTTTAATCAATCTGTTTAAAATCAAAACATTAATTTAAACAAACTTTATTGTAATCTTTTCATTCAAATCATCACTTTTAGACATCAACTTATTATCTACCCAAACACATAATTTACTTTGATTCCCTTCTACATTAGGATTCCAATCTTTTTTCCAAATAATATCAACATCATGGTTATGGTAACTCAGGTTTCCCAAATAAAAATAATCCCATTTGTCTTTTGGTAGCAAAGGTTGTAATAAAAATTCATTTTTGTGTGATGCCGTAAAACCTAGCAAATCTTCAATCAGCATATCTGGAAATGTAGAATGAAAATAGTCATTTACTCCACCAAATTGTTCGCCATTACTGGGAATATACCATTCCCCAATATTTCGTTCTTTCCCGTGCATCGTAACCAGTTTTTCAATCAGATCATAAAGCAATTCTTGATCAGACTCTGTAATGTCGCTTTTGTAATTTTTCAGATAGTTGGCATACGCCTTGTTCACCACCGAATTTTGGAACGGCCAGCCACGTCCGTTCCATGCATAAGCCTGTTCGTTATACAAAGGGTATTGTATCTCGGCTGTGGTCATGCCATTTGCATTGTAAAAGCCTTTGTTGGATGAAAGCATGTCCCAAGATGCATCGTATTTGGTTTCACCTTCTGGTATCATATTGAAGTACCAAGGTGTATAGCCCACAGATTCCCTTACTTTAGATGGTTGGTCCTTGATTCCATAATCGTTATCCGCAGCGGTGTAGGAATAAAAAAACTGATCTTCATCATTCCAAAGTACAGAAAGTGCCTTTTGTTGTAGTTGTTTTGCTCTTTCTAAGTACATTTTACTTTTTGAAAGGTCTGATGGTTCTCCTGACTTTTCAGCCTTCAATCCATATAATGCAACCAATGACCGCAAGTTCGCATAATAATAACTATTTATAGAAGGGCGCACCAAGTACAGTTGCGGATAAGCATTTGCAAAGGCTTTGGGATACGCTTTTACGTGATCTGAATTTCTAAGGTTATTTATGGATCCCCAACCCAGATAGTACTTTTTCCAATCTTCTTTATTGTAAATACTATAAGGGCCATCGCTTTCTATCAATGGCATGGTAGCCGAAATGGTAAACTCCATACCATCATAAAGATCCAAAACTTTATAAAGGCCGTCCGTTTTTGCGCCTTCCTTTTTGACCATAAACTTATCGTCCCAAACTTTTTGGTGGGTTTCCAAATAAGGAAGTAAGCTATCCCGCCAATCGTTATTGGGATGCACTTTGAGAAAGGCCTCGGTGCCATCTACCATCCAACTGGAAAAATGATGGCTTTCGGGCCGTTCTATATAAGTATGAAAATTACCTCCCCCTCGCTGGTTGTGCTTGGATGCATAACCTTTCATGTAAAAATCTATATAAGATTCCAGATATTGAGGATCCCGAAACCAACGCAAATCATAAAATTGATGTCCTGCCGGACATGGGATTGCGCCACTAATACTGCCATGGCCAGGCCACCCAAAAAATTCGGTAATGACCCAATAATCTTTGTTTTCAACAGGGTCTTTCCAAGAACGGAAATGTTTGGACATCATCCACCAACGGTAATTATAAACATCGGTAAAATCTTCATTGGAACTTATAAACAACGGCACATTTTCTTGTAAAAAAGCACTATTGTTCGTCTTGTTATATGGTCCATCGGATTCAGGTCGGCCTTCATAGCCATTAAATTCTGCAATATCGTCTATAAGTACTTTTTTGGCTTCCTCTTTTAGTCGAATCAACTCTGTAGTATAATTTGGTTCTTGTTGTCCATTTATAGTGATTGAATAAAAAGCAATCAGCGCTAACAACACTTTGCTGATGATTTTTCTAAATAAAATGAAATTGTATTTCATATTTAATCTTATTTTTCCTTTATTTTTAAAACTGATTAAAATTAATCTTTTTTTACACCAAATCAATTTGCTTTAAATTCTCTATTCTATTTCTTATTAAGAAATCGTCAATGGTTTCAAAATGCTCAATAACACGTTGGTCTTTAAACTCAAATACTTTTTGAGATAAACCTTGAAGAAAATCACGGTCGTGCGATACCAAAATCAAGGTGCCATCAAAATTCCTTAAAGCTTCTTTTAAAACGTCTTTAGATTTTAAATCCAAGTGATTGGTTGGCTCATCCAGAATGAGCAAATTTACAGGTTCTAAAAGAAGTTTTACCATCGCCAAACGAGTTTTCTCCCCACCCGACAGCACACTTACTTTTTTATCAATATCATCGCCCCTAAACATAAAACCACCTAAAATAGATTTTATCTGGGTACGCACATCGCCTTCGGCAACTTCATCAACCGTTTGGAAAATGGTTAAATTCTCATCCAATAATGCTGCTTGGTTTTGTGCAAAATAGCCCACCTTTACATTATGACCCAAAGCACATTTGCCTTCAAAGTTTACTTCGCCTAAAATGGATTTTATCATGGTCGATTTTCCTTCGCCATTTCTACCAACAAAGGATACTTTCTCGCCTCTGGAAATGGACATATTTGCATCTTTAAACACCACATGCTCGTCATACGATTTTGATAAATCTTTTACCGTAACGGGAAAATCGCCCGAACGTGGTGCTGGTGGAAACCGTAATTTTAATGCCGAGGTGTCCACCTCATCAATTTCAATAATGTCCAATTTTTCCAACATGCGTTCCCGTGATGTTACTTGATTGGTTTTTGAGTAGGTGCCTTTAAAACGCTCGATAAACAACATATTATCGGCAATGAATTTTTGCTGCTCGTTGTATGCTTTTACTTGATGTATGCGCCTGTCTTCCCGCAACTGTAAATAATGGGTGTAGTTGGCTTTATAATCATAAATACGCCCCATGGTAACCTCAATGGTTCGGTTGGTAATGTTATCAATAAAGGCTTTATCGTGCGAAATAACCATGACCGCTTTGGCTTTGTTCAGCAAAAAATCTTCCAACCAAATAACGGATTCAATATCAATGTGGTTGGTAGGCTCATCCAACAAAATCAAATCGGGTTTTTGCAACAATATTTTCGCCAGCTCAATACGCATGCGATATCCGCCACTAAATTCGCTGGTCAACCTTGTAAAATCGCTTCGTTTAAAACCCAAACCGCCCAAGGCTTTTTCAACTTCAGCATCATAATTCACATCTTCTAGAGCATAATATTTTTCACCTAAATCTGACACTTGCTCTATGACTTTCATATAAGCGTCGGATTCGTAATCGGTCCGAGTTTCCAATTCTTTATTCAAGCGTTCCATATCGTCACGCATCTCAAAAATATGCTTGAAGGCTTTGGAAGCTTCCTCAAAAACCGTGCAATCATCTTCAGTCAATAAATGTTGTGGCAGGTATGCAATCACAACATCTTTTGGGAAACGCACATGACCACGTGTAGCCTTTTGTTCGCCAGCAATAATCTTCATCATGGTAGATTTTCCGGCACCATTTTTCCCCATAAGGGCAATTTTATCATTTTCGTTTATGGTAAACGATACCTCACTAAATAAGGCCGTTCCACCAAATTCTACTGCTAAATTATCAACTGAAATCATAGTACATTTTTAAAGTTGCAAAGCTATAAAAAAGCAGCACAGTAAAAAGAAAATTATATTTATGAAAATGGTTGTTATTCAATATATTAAAAAGAGTATCTTCGCGCCTTATTTCAAAAAATTAGTTATGAAACGCATCAATGAATACAAAAAATTGTTTAATGTTGAAAAGGAGATGACACTTAAACAGCTAAAAACCACTTACAGGGATTTGGTAAAAGCATGGCATCCTGATAAGTTTCAAGCGGGTGATGAAAAAGCCATCGAAGCTGAATTAATGAGCAGAAAAATAATAGATGGCTATCATTTTTTGGTCAGTATTTCACCAGAAACGAAAGCGGCTAATTTAGATGACTATAACGAAACGATAAACAACCCGATTATGGATTGGCAACATAAAGGTCTGGTTTTAGAGATTAGCTTTTTAGATGGCAATACCTATGAATTTTTTGGCGTGAATAAAGCGTTGTACATTAAACTTTGCCAATCTGATAAAATGACTCGTTTTGCAAAACGTAATATTTTCAGCACTTATACTTACAGAAAAATTAAAAAGAGTGAAGTTGAAGCTTAGATTCTGTTTATCGAATTAAACTGAAATGGCCGCGCAAAATCCGGGTTTTACCTGTATCATCAACAAGATTACAAACAAACCAATAATCATCTGTGGTAAGTTGCTGGCCGTTGAAGGTGCCGTTCCATCCACTATTCCCAGCAGCTAATTGTTTTATTAATTTTCCATAGCGGTCATAAATCGATACTATTGAATTTTGTGAAAATTCATTACTGATTCCTTTAACATTCCACGTATCATTATACCCATCGCCATTGGGTGTGAAAAATTTCGGAAATCCCATTACAAATGCCGAAACATCTTTGGTTCCGCAGCCATTTTTATCCCGAACATAAATGGTATGCATGCCAGCAGATACGTTATTAAAAACCGGTGCATCTTGAAAAACACCAAAGGCATCATCCAATGCAAACTCATAATCACCAATACCAATATTGGAAGCATCAATGGTAATGGTATTATTATCTGAAAAATCTAAAACCGTTACATCGGTTTCGTCGATATCAGATATTCCTGAAGCTTTCACTTCAAAAACCACAGGAAATGATTCGCAATTTTCAGCAGAAGTAGCCACTACGGTATAAACACCTTCCGTATCAATAATGGCAGACGTATTTCCATGTATAGCGATACCATTGGCATCTTTCCAGTTATAGGTATATAATCCATTAGGGTTGAAGGTATTCAATGTCACAGGACCATCGCTCAAACAAAACGGCTCAGATTGGTCCACCTCAAACTCTGGACGCGGATGCACCGTTAACAACAAATGGGGACCGATACCAAAACAGCCTCCGTTGTCATCGCTTTCTACTCGAACGTACACAGTTTGGGAAAAAGGCGTTTCGTTTATATAATTGGTAGTATTTAGTATTTCGTTGGATTCTAATTGGGCTTCCTCCAAATTTCGGTAATAATGGACACTTAAATTTTGGCCTGTTGGAAATTCATTGATAAACGGCGTGGAAGCATCCGTTAAATCAAATGTGTGCAAACCATCAATGTCTGCATCATCATCACAAGTTTCCAATTCATAAATAAACCCAGCAGAAAATGAAGTAGTTGAAACTTCCAGATTTATAGTGGATACCCTGTAACATCCTGTATTGACGTTTTCAACACGTGCATATATCAAACTGGACGTTTGATTGTTATAAGGTACTGGATTAATGGTAGCCATTTTTTGATTCGCATCAACAATCGACGGATGATAGGTTATATTCAAACCATTGGAATTGCCATTAGTGATGATAGCATTCGCTTCATTCAAATTGAAATCTGTAAACCCATCCGGCACACCATCTTCATCGCAATTTTTAAATACTATTGAAGGCTGGATAGTAGGCAATTCATTTACCAAAACTTCAAATGACACATCGGTATAACAAGTGGCATTCATTACATTTTCAATACGCACGTAAATGGTTTGTTGATTGGGAACAGTATTTTCAAATACTTCGGGAGCAGTAGGTATTGGCATACTTCGTGCGGCATCCGTATAATATGAAACATTAAAATCAGACGCATTGCTTCCATTCAACAAGGTTGTTTCCTTATCCTTTAAATTAAATTGGGCGAGCCCATTGGTATCATCGCCATCAGTCATAGAATCACAAACTTCTAAAGGAGCTATTTCTGTTGGAGCTAACGGAACAACGGTTTTATGCACTAAAACATTTACTGCCAATCTAGAAATACTTTCACAACCGTTAATAGTTTGCGACGCATAATACGTGGTGTTTGAAACCAATAACTCAGTGGCACTTAAAGCCGTTCCGCCACTATTTGAATGATGCCATAATACATCTGTACCAGTTGCCATTAAATTTGCGATGGTGGTATTTTCAATATCACAAAATTCTTGCATTGTATTACCCGTAGGGATGGGAGTTATTTGTACCGTTAAACTTACAGGCGTTCGGGCTGCTGTTGTACAGCCATTACTGGTAGCATCTACATAATACGTAGTGGTATTTGTAAGTGCTGGAGTTGTAAAAGATGT
This sequence comes from uncultured Algibacter sp., assembly GCA_963976905.1. GTDB lineage: Bacteria > Bacteroidota > Bacteroidia > Flavobacteriales > Flavobacteriaceae > Pseudalgibacter. The sequence continues at coordinate 109 of CAXBNH010000101.1, read as the reverse complement.
CCCTGTTTTTAGGGAAGTGCCGCCCACAGATACATCATACCAATTTATGATTCCAGCTGATGCCACGGCACTTAATGTGCCTGAACCGCCTTCACAAATAGTGCTTTCA
>CAXBNH010000100.1:0-9665 GCA_963976905.1 uncultured Algibacter sp. | reverse complement strand
GTATAGAATTTTCAATTAGGCAAATATATAAAAACAGAACTGTTTTTTCTTTTGCAATTTATGTGATATTTTAGCTTGACCAATATTAACTACAAATAGATACGTTTTATTGTTGGTTTTAGCCTTACAAATGTTTAATTGAAGAGATTCACTCTTTCGAGGGAATGACAAAAAATAATAGATGAAAAAAAATATTGCCATCATCATGGGTGGATATTCCAGTGAGTTCCAAATATCCTTAACAAGCGGGAATGTGGTTTTTGAAACCTTGGACACTTCAAAATACAACGCCTATCGTATCCATATTTTTAAAGATAAATGGGTGTATGTTGATAACAATAACAACGAATTCCCTATTGATAAAAACGATTTTTCGGTTACTGTAAAGAATTCTAAAATCACGTTTGATTGTGTTTTTAATGCCATTCACGGTTCGCCGGGAGAAGACGGTTTTATGCAAGGCTATTTTGCATTGCTCAACATACCACATACCAGTTGCGGCATGTACCAAGCGGCAATTACTTTTAACAAACGGGATTGCTTGAGCATATTGAAACCTTACGGCATTAAAACAGCGGAATCATTTTACATCAATTTAGGAGATTCTGTTGACGAAAGAGCCGTCATTAATAAAGTAGGACTCCCCTGTTTTGTTAAGGCCAATAAAGCCGGCAGTAGTTTTGGTGTGACCAAAGTACATAAAAAAGAGGATTTGCAAAACGCCATCAATGTGGCTTTTAAAGAAGATGATGAAATCATTATTGAATCGTTTTTAGATGGCACCGAAGTTTCTGTGGGCGTTATCACATACAAAGGTAAAACCAAAGTACTGCCAATTACCGAAATTGTTAGTGAAAATGATTTTTTTGACTACGAAGCCAAATATCTGGGAAAATCACAAGAAATCACACCTGCAAGGTTGAGCAAAGATGAAGAAGAAAAAGTCAATGCGATTGCCAAAAAAGTATATGAAGCCATGAAAATGACAGGTTTTTCAAGAAGTGAATACATCTTTAAAAACGGTGAGCCACATTTGCTGGAAGTGAACACCATACCGGGATTGACCCGAGCCAGCATTTTGCCACAACAAGCAGCGGCGGCTGGTATTTCATTGGCGGATTTGTTTGATAACGCGATTGAAGAAGCTTTGAAAAGCCTCCCCTAACCCCTCAAAAGGCAGAGAACTGTTCTGAAACTATCATAGAAAATTAGTTTTAGAATTGTATATTTACTGAGTATTAATTTCTCCCTTTGGGGAGACTAAGAGGGGCAAATGAAACGAGCTATATTCCCAGGGTCTTTTGACCCCATAACATTAGGGCACTACGATATTATCAAACGTGGCGTGACTCTTTTTGATGAAATTATTGTAGCTATTGGCATCAATGCGGATAAAAACTATATGTTTTCTTTAGAAGAACGCATGCAATTTATTGCAGATACGTTTGCTGATGAACCAAAAATTAAAGTAGCTACTTATAAAGGCTTGACCGTTGATTTTTGCCAAGAAATTGGTGTTGAATTTATTTTACGTGGCTTGAGGAATCCTGCTGATTTTGAGTTTGAAAAAGCCATTGCCCACACCAACAGGGATTTAGCACCTATTGAAACCATTTTCCTATTAACATCTGCACAGACCTCCTATATTGCTTCTTCAATTGTTAGGGATGTGATTAGAAATAATGGGGATTATACAAAGTTAGTGCCTAAAAATGTACGGTTAAAATAAGCGCGTTAGGCGAAAATTAAACTTCTAGCTAAACTAAAACCTATATTCCGACAAGCCCTTGGTAAATGCCTCTGGGTTTTCAGCCAAATGGTAACGTGGGTCATCAATATCCTCAATAATCACTTCCCTGAATTTTGGGCTGGATTTGTATAAAAGCTCTTTACAGTCTTCACTTAAATGTTTCAGTTTGATTGTTTTGCCTTCTTCTTCGTATTTATTCACTAAATTGAAAATAGCTTCTAAAGCAGAATGGTCGCTGATTCGAGATTCCACAAAATCAATTTCAACGTGATTGGGGTCATTTTTTACATCAAACTTATCATTAAAAGCTAAAATAGAACCAAAAAACAAAGGCCCCCAAATTTCATAAACCTTAGTACCATCTTCGCGCATACGTTTACGCGCCCGGATGCGTTTGGCATTTTCCCAAGAAAACACCAAAGCACTAATGATAACACCTGAAATAACCGCAATGGCCAAATCAAAAACAATGGTAAGCAAGGATACAGCCACTAAAACAATCATATCGCTCAACGGTATTTTATTCCAAATCCTAAAACTACTCCATGCAAATGTGCCAATAACCACCATAAACATAACGCCTACCAATGCTGCAATGGGCACACGTTCAATGAGTCCAGAAGCAAATAAAATAAATGCCAACAAAGCCAAAGCGGCCACAATACCTGACAAACGGCTTCTTCCTCCTCCTTTAATATTGATGATGGATTGCCCAATCATGGCACAACCGCCCATACCTCCAAAAAAACCGGTCACTATATTGGCGCCTCCTTGGGCCATACATTCCCTATTGGCATCGCCTCTAGTCTCTGTCAATTCATCAATTAAATTTAAGGTCATTAATGATTCTATCAAACCGATAGCAGCTAGAATCAACGCATATGGCGCTATGAATTTTAAAGTCTGTAAATTGAAAGGCACTTTATTAAAAATATCAAATTGGAAAGCTGGCAAGCCACCTTTTAAACCTTCTCCACCGCCATCTCTAATAAAACTTCCAACGGTTGCCACATTCAAATCACCAAAAATAACAATGGCAGAAACCACTAAAATAGCAATCAAGGCTTCGGGCAATTTTTTAGTCAATTTAGGCAACCCAAACATAATCCCCATAGTCAATGCAACAAGTCCCAGCATGACCCATAATTGTTGACCGCTGAACCAATCGCCATTGGCGTCTTTAAACATGCCTAACTGTGATGAAAAAATAATGATGGCCAATCCGTTTACAAACCCCATCATAACGGGATGTGGTATCAATCGCACAAATTTACCTAGCTTAAAAACACCTGCCAACATTTGGAAAATCCCCATCAAAATAACGGTAACGAACAAATAATAAAGCCCTAAGTTTTCACCGGCCGCTCCCATAGCGTTCCCTTCTGCAACCAACGCCACCATAACTACTGCCAAAGCACCGGTAGCACCACTTATCATCCCGGGACGTCCACCAAAAATAGATGTAATCAATCCAACCATAAAAGCGGCGTACAATCCCACCAAAGGATCAACCCCTGCTACAAATGCAAAAGCTACAGCCTCTGGCACCAAAGCCAAAGCTACTGTTAAACCGCTTAAAATATCATTTTTGGCATTTGCTGTACGTTTTCTAATAAATTCTGTCATGGCTATTTTTTGAATCTGCAAATTTACTGTTAAAATAAAGATCCACAAGAAGTAATTCTAATAATTTTAGGAATAGCGTAATCTAAGCTGACCAATATAAAGTTTATTTTTACTGTCTTTCTAGCCAATTAAAAGCTTCGTCCCTAGATTGAAAAAGTTGTATGTTCCAATTATTGGTGGCATTAAGATTTATCAAAGTTTCGATGGACATGACCCCAGCTTTATTATATACAAGGACTGCCATTGCTTTTGCTGCTTTTAAATTTAAAAAGGTTTTTTGAGCATAGAATGTGTATGTATAGGAATGCTTTTTATTTATCAACAAGGAAAAAGGACTTTTGAGTGCTGTCAATAAAAAATCATGGTATTCATCTACCATAACTCCATCAATAACTACATCATCATTTATGATAACTTCGGCTAAATGTTCTTCAATAATTATGATGGTGCCAAATGACAGCTTATAACTTTTCATATAAATCTTTTAAGTTGAGAGACTTAATAAAATTATAAACAACACTTCTTTATAATAGCAACAACAATGGTTATAGAAACCACACTAAGGTAAGTTTATTTTTATAAAACATCCTAATTTTAAAATACCTTCATTGAATAAAAAACCTGAAAGCAGCATTATATCGAATACTTAAAAGATTGTTTTGAAATATCGAATAAATTCTACATACGCTCTGGAACCTCAATACCTAGCAGACTAAATCCTTGCTTTACAACAGATGCCACTTTGTTTGAAAGTTGGACCCTAATGATTTTATCATTCAAATCATCGGCGCCTAAAATGGACACGTTTTGATAAAATGAATTGAATTCCTTAACCAAATCATAAGTATAGTTTGCAATTAAAGCAGGACTGTGTTGGGATGCCGCATTTTGAACCACTTCTGGAAACAATTCTAGCTGTTTGACCAACTCTTTTTCTTTAGGATGAAGCGTTCTTTCATCAGCATTTAAAGGTATTGTATAGTCAAAATCAGCTTTTCTTATTATGGATTGGATTCTGGCATATGTATATTGAATGAAGGGCCCAGTATTCCCTTGAAAATCGATGGATTCTTTGGGGTCGAACAAAATACGCTTTTTAGGATCCACCTTTAATATATGGTATTTTAAAGCGCCAAGCCCAATGACTTTGTAAAGTTCTTGCTTTTCTGGTTCTGAATAGCCTTCCAGCTTGCCTAATTCTTCTGAAATAGCCTCAGCAGTAGCAGCCATTTCATTAATCAAATCATCGGCATCCACTACTGTGCCTTCTCTACTTTTCATTTTTCCGCTAGGCAAATCTACCATACCATAACTTAAATGGTATAGATTATCGGCCCAATCAAATCCTAATTTTTTCAATATCAAAAACAGGACCGTAAAATGGTAATCCTGCTCATTTCCAACAGTGTAAACCATACCCCCCACATCTGGAAAATCCTTGATACGCTGAATGGCCGTACCAATATCTTGGGTAATATAAACCGCTGTGCCGTCTGAACGTTGCACTATTTTTTTATCCAAGCCATCTTCGGTCAAATCACACCACACAGAACCATCAGCTTCTTTTGCAAACACGCCTTTTTTGAGTCCTTCAGCCACAAATTCCTTTCCTAATAAATAGGTGTTGCTTTCATAATACAATGAATCGAAATCAACCCCCATATTTTTATAGGTTTCCGCAAAACCGTCATACACCCAAGTGTTCATTTTTTTCCAAAGTGCCACAACATCTGTATCGCCAGCTTCCCATTTTAAGAGCATCTTTTGGGCTTCCATTAAGATAGGAGCTGTTTTTTTAGCCTCTTCCATAGAAACACCTTTTTCAACTAAACTTTCAATTTCTTTTTTATAGGCTTGGTCAAATTTCACATAATAATTCCCAACCAATTTATCGCCTTTTAGACCTGTGCTTTCTGGCGTTTCATTGTTTCCAAAACGCTCCCAGGCCAACATGCTTTTACAAATATGGATGCCCCTATCATTAATGATTTGGGTTTTATAGACTTTTTTTCCCGAAGCTTTTAAAATTTCGGCAACACTATAGCCTAATAGATTATTCCTTACATGCCCTAAATGCAACGGTTTGTTGGTGTTTGGAGAAGAGTACTCCACCATAATGGCTTTTTCATTTGCACTAGGTTTTACAAACCCATAAGCATCATCTTTCAAAATAGTATTGAAACCCTGAACATAATATGCATCGGAAATTTCAATATTCAAAAATCCTTTAACAACATTAAAGCCCTTAACATCTTTAGAGTGTTCCATTAAATAATTCCCAATGGTTTCCCCAATCTGAACAGGATTTCCTTTAACAAAACGCAACATATGGAAAACAACGACCGTAATATCTCCGGTAAATTCTTTACGTGTAGCTTGAAACTCTACGGTTTCCAATGTGACGTCAAAAGATTTATTGACCGCTTGCTTTACTTGATTTGATAAGGTGTCTTGAAGGCTCATTAATGGTAACTTTTTAAGAGGGCAAAGATAAAATTTTATTAATGAAACACACTAAAGTGTTTACTGTTATTCCATTAATTTGGGTAAACAACTTAACAGGCCATCATTTAAATAAATTTGCTTAAAATCTGGAACACAACTAAGAAATCCCAAACATATTTTACTCACAAAAATGCTGTTTTTCTATGTTTTTTGCCGTTAATCTATTCATCGGTTTTTTTGCAAAATACCCCAATTCCTTTCAACTAATTTATTGGTATTAAAACGCAGAAATTAGATTTTTAATATGCTTTTAGCAACTTTTGCTATCTGTAAAGCTATTATCCAAATTTTTGGAAAACAATTAATAATTAAAATATTTACAATTAAATAGACCGTGCTTAGTTCCCTCGCCTAAGTATCTATAAATAATTGCTGAATTACTTAAAAGGTAATCTAAATATTGCATGAGGAAACTAATTACTTTATCTATTCTTTTACTTTCATTCTCCAGTTTTTCGCAAACTAATGAGATAGATAGTCTTTTATTAGAGTTATCCTATAAAAGTACCGATAGCTCTAAGGTGGATACCTCATTACAACTTATCAAAGCGCTTTATGAGATAAAAGATAATGACAGGGCCATCAAGTACATTATTGAAAGTGAAAAGCTTTCCTCCAATTTAAAATACCACAAGGGCATTGCTGAAATCTCCTACTATAAAGCCTTGATTTATGCCGAAAAAAACGATTATATAAATGCCATTAGCGGTTACGAAAAAGCTAAAAATTTATTTAGAAATTTAGAGGACACTCTAGGCGTTGCCAAGGTAAATAACAGCATTGGCCTTATTGAAATTAAGCGCGGAAACTACAAAAAAGGTTTACAATTTGCCTTATCCGCCATTGAAGAACTGGAAAAAAGACATCTTAAAGATGATTTGAACAACGCTTACAGCAGTTTGGCAAAAGCGTATTACAATATTGATGCTTACGACAAATCCATAGAATTTAATTTAAAAGCCCTTGAAGTACAAGAGCAGTTGAATGACTTGGTAAATGCCAATCAATCCAACAGATATTTGGCAGAACTATATTCCATGAAAAAGGAAAACAGAAAAGCCATTGAATATTATGAAAAAGCGTTGCAAGGTCTTGACAAGAACAATGACTCTATAGCTGGTTATATTTATCCCAAATTAGGTGGTGAATATTTGCAATTCAATGATTATGAAAATGCTACAAAATATTTAATAAAAGGCTATAACATCAATTTCAAAGACGATAATAAAGCAGGCTTGTTAATTGCATTAAACAATCTTGGAAATTTAAACTTGCAACAAAACAGACTTGCTATAGCTGAAAACCAATTAATGGAAGCAGGCGAGATTGCAAAAAGCCTTGACAATAAAGAAGAATTGCTCAAAAATTACAAATTAATGAAGGCTTTAGATTCCACTAAAGGTCGATTTGATAGAGCTTTTGTTTGGCAACGCAATTATTACAACCTACAGAGAAAACTCAATAAAACTAAAGTAAATATAGCTAGTACAACCCCAGAACCCATTCCTTTGGAATTGGATCCTGATTTTGGAAAAGCCAGTACTGAAACCCATTTAATTGAACAGGTTAAAGAAAACAATCTAGAAACCGAAGAACGCTTTAACCGATTACGAATCATATTTTATGCTTTATTGGCTGCGCTTGCCATTGTTTCAACCTTTTTGATCTTGATTTATTTAAAACGGAACAACAGCCTAAAATACTCGCAAGAACTAGAAGAAAAGAACATTAAAATAGAATTACAGAACAAAGCGTTTTTAGAACAAACCAAACATTTAGAAAACGTTAATAACGTAAAAGACAAATTGTTCTCCATTGTTTCTCACGACTTAAAAGACTCGCTTTCATCTATTAATGGGTTTATAGATTTGTTGAGGGACGGCTCTTTAACCAGAGAAGAATTTGATAATTTGGTACCGGAATTAAGTGAAAATGCCAATAACGCCTCTTTACTGTTGTTCAACTTGTTAAATTGGTCTAAATCCCAAATGCAATCTTTAGAACCAAAACCAAGCTTATTTGACATTCAAGAAGTTTTTGAGGAAAAAACAAAGCTCATTGAACAACGTTTGGAAAGCAAGGGCATTAAACTTGTTGACCGTTCTTTACGTGATTTTGCCTATGCAGATAAAAGCATGGTAGAAATCGTGATTCAAAATTTACTTGCCAACGCTGCCAAATTCTGTAGCAACGGCGATACTATTACTATTTCAAACCACATAAGCAACGGTAGTTGCATCATTAGTATTGCAGATACAGGCATTGGCATTTCTAAAAATAATATTGAAAAACTGTTCAAAAACAACAGCTCGTTCACTACCATGGGCACCAAAAACGAAAAAGGGACTGGCCTTGGCTTATCTATCTGTAAAGAATTGGTAGATTTAAACCATGGTAAAATCTGGGTAGAAAGCACCGTTAACCTTGGTAGTACGTTTTATGTGCAGTTACCAAAATCAAAACCTAACGGAGACAACCATTAAACTTTAGGCAAAAACACTTCTGCCATCATACAGCGCGCACTTCCGCCGCCGCAAGCCTCAATGGCCTCCAGATTACTTGTTAGAATATTAGAATGCTTTTTAAGGGTACTGATTTGGGTTTCCGTTAACGCATCATAAGCCGCTTGGCTCATTACTAAATAAGAAATATCATTCGTGCCTTTTACCTGCAACATATTGCCCGCAAAATAATTAAGCTGATTTTCGGTAATACCTATAATCTCTTTACCGGTTTCCTTTAAATGATTGACCACATTTTTACGCTCTTGTTTGTTGTCAATACTATCCAAACAAACTACCGCAAAAGTATCGGCTATGCATAGCATCACGTTTGTATGATAAATAGCTTTTCGTTTACCATGGACTGTTTGGTAGGCATTAAAAACTATCGGGAAATAATCAAAATCCTCACAAAACTCAATGAACAGATCTTCATCGGCACGCGGCGATAAGGCACAATAGGCTTTTCCGTTGTCACGGTCTAGCACTATACCGCCCGTACCTTCTAAAAAAACGCCTTCTGTTTCGGCATCGGTATAATCTATAATATCGTTGATTACAAACCCTTTTTCTTCTAAAGCTACTAAAACAGCTTCACGACGTTCCAAACGTCTGTTTTCAGCAAACATAGGATACAATCCCACATTGCCATTACTGTGAAACGACACCCAATTATTAGGAAAAATGGCATCTGGCGTATCAAACTCATCGGTATCCTGAACCACGATTACGTTTATACCAACATTTTTAAGCGTTTCAACAAAAGTGTCAAACTCCTTTTGCGCCTTTTTGGTAACAGTTTCTGGCATTAAATTATGCATAACCTTTTGGTAATGGTTGTTTACAGCTGTTTGTTCGTTCATTCTAAAATGAAGCGGACGAACCATTAAAATGGTATTTGTGGTTTGTGACATATATGAAGGATTGTTCGGCAAAAATACCACTAAAATTCTAACAAAATAAACCTTTGCAATAAGACATTTTTCAATTGAAAAAATTTACAACAAATCGTCAATATTCAAATCGTCAATGGTATCATCAATACTCATGTTATTTGCTGTTACCTTTATATAAAAACGTTCGTCTTGCATAAATTCAATAGTACTTCGGCTATTTACTTCTTCATCGGCACTATCACTTTTTCGATACTCCTCAATGGCCTTTACCCCATCTCGTTTTGTAGTACGCCGTGTTTTGTACTCGTCTTCTTCTTCAAAATCTTGGGAAAACAGCATGCGCATGCCTGCCGTTGCGGTTGCTCCTAAAGCCCCTGCGCCATCCAT
>CAXBNH010000099.1:0-9667 GCA_963976905.1 uncultured Algibacter sp. | reverse complement strand
CCGTTAAGGAATCTGATGCCAGAATATCTTTGTATGTGCCGTTTGCAACAACGTGACCGCCAAAAGTACCAGCCTCTGGGCCAATATCAATAATGCTATCAGCTGCTTTCATAATATCCTCATCATGCTCTACCACAATCACTGTATTTCCTAAATCGCGTAAGGCTTTTAAAACCAGAATGAGGCGTTCTGTGTCTTTTGGGTGCAGGCCAATACTGGGTTCGTCTAAAATATACATGGAACCCACCAAACTGCTTCCCAATGAAGTAGCGAGATTGATCCGCTGGCTTTCGCCTCCAGAAAGCGTATTCGATTTTCTGTTTAAGGTTAAATAATCCAAGCCTACGTTTGCCAAAAAGGACAATCTATTGGTGATTTCCTTTAGCAGTCTGTCCGCAATTTTGGTATCATAATCGTTCAATTCCAATTGATTGAAAAATGCGGCTAATTTATTTAAAGGCATTTCAACCAAATCGGTTATGGTTACTCCAGCGATTTTTACATAGTCAGCCTCTATTCGAAGCCGTTTTCCATTGCAGGCTTTGCACTTGGTTTTTCCTCGGTAACGGGAAAGCATCACACGGTTTTGGATTTTATAGGCTTTAGATTCTAGTTCAGCAAAAAAGGAATTTAAACCTTCAAAATACTTGTTTCCTGTCCAAACCAGTTGCTTTTGGGCATCACTCAATTGAAAAAACGGTTTATGCACAGGAAAATCAAATTTATGGGCATTATTGACCAATTGGTCACGGTACCAGCTCATGCTTTCGCCGCGCCAAGGAAAAATTGCGTTTTCATAAACCGAAAGTGCTGTGTTTGGAATCACCAAATCATCATCAATACCGATGATATCTCCGTAACCTTCACATTTTGGGCAAGCGCCATACGGATTGTTAAAACTGAATAAATGGACATTTGGCTCTAAAAAAGTAATACCATCTGCTTCAAATTTATTGCTAAAATGCTGTGTGGTGCTGTCTTTTAAAGTTTCAATAAGGCATTCGCCCTTGCCTTCAAAAAAAGCAATTTGTACGGCATCGGCCAATCGGTTATGAAAATCCTCTTCATCTTTAATGATGATTCTGTCAACTACTAAATAAACTTGTTTTTTAGATGCTTTAAAATCTTCCAATTCATCGATTCTCAGTACTTCGCCATCAATTTTAACTCGAGCATAGCCTTGTTTTTGAAGCGTTTGTAGTTTATCTTCAAGCGTTCGTCCTGTTTCCAAATAAATAGGAGCGAGGAGCAGCAGTTTTTCGCCCGTTGGATAGGTTTTCAAATGGTTGATAACATCGGTAACCGTATCTTTTTTTATTTCAACACCAGTTACTGGCGAATACGTTTTGCCAATTCTAGCGAAGAGTAATTTTAAATAATCATAAATTTCTGTAGTAGTTCCGACTGTTGATCGTGGATTGGTAGAATTTACTTTTTGCTCAATTGCAATGGCGGGCGCAATGCCTTTTATAAAATCCACCTTTGGCTTGTTGAGCCTTCCTAAAAACTGCCGGGCATAACTTGAAAGGCTTTCCACATAACGCCTTTGCCCTTCGGCATATAGCGTATCAAAAGCCAAACTGGACTTTCCTGAGCCCGATAATCCTGTAATGACCACTAATTTATTTCTAGGAATCACAACGTCAATATTTTTTAAGTTGTGCAATTTTGCTCCCTTAATAATGATATTCTGCTTTGGGTTTACTTCTGAAATACTAGTGGTCATGGGCTTTTTAACAAAAATTAATGCAAAGGTACTATAAGTATTTAAACTGTTATAAAATTATCCTTCACAACTTGTTCATTTTAAAAAAATAAAAAAAAAATTGTTATTTGGGAATGATTCTTGTTATATTTGACTCAATTATAATAATTTAAGCCTATAGCCAAACATTACTTTTAAACATTTAACCCCAAGCAAAGAAGGCTACTTCTTATGCATTAAAAGTAATGATTATGCAAAACGAACCTATTTCAGACGCTACTTTAGTATCATCTTATATTCATGGAGATGAAAGTGCCTTAGAAATTCTCATAAACAGGCACAAGCAAAAAATTTACAGTTTTATTTATTCCAAAGTGTATGACAGGGATGTTACCGAAGACGTTTTTCAAGATACTTTTATTAAAGTAATCAAAACGCTTAAACGTGGTGCTTATAATGAAGAGGGTAAATTTCTTCCGTGGGTCATGCGAATATCCCATAATCTGGTGATTGATTATTTTAGAAAAAACAGCAGAATGCCCAAATTTGATAATTCTGGCGAGTTCAGTATTTTTTCTGTATTGGGCGATCCTGCAATGAATGCAGAAAAAAAGTTGATCAAAGAGCAGGTAGATTATGATGTAAGACGCTTGGTAGATGAACTTCCAGAAGACCAAAAAGAAGTATTGTTAATGCGTATTTATGATGATATGAGTTTTAAGGAAATATCAGATAGAACAGGCGTTAGCATCAATACGGCCTTGGGTAGAATGCGCTATGCATTGATAAATTTGAGAAAAATAATCGATAAACATAATATTGTTTTAACAAACTAATTTTCTTTTTAAAATGGGAAATACAATAAAGTAAATCTTGCTGCGTTATTTAATCAATAAACCCTTAAATAACTGATAATGGCAAAAATTTACTCTGAAAATTCTATCAAAAAAGTGAACGAATTAAAACCGAAGGAAGAAACGGTTAATTTTCTTCTGAATTACTCAAAGGCTTTAAGTGTTATTAATTGTAATAAATTGAAGTTTGAAGCACTTCTGAATTAGTTTGAAAAAATCCTAATATCTTGATATATTAGGATTTTTTTGTTTTATGATAATCGCTGATTACGGATTTACGTCCTATGGTTTTTGTAATGATATCCTTTTCCAAATCCCAACCTCTTGCTGGGGAATATTGCCTGCCATACCAAATTATCTGTAAATGCAAATCATTCCAAATTTCTTTGGGAAATAAACGCTTAGCATCTTTTTCTGTTTGAACCACATTTTTGCCGTTGGTTAAGTTCCATCTGTACATAAGTCTGTGGATATGTGTGTCAACAGGAAAAGCCGGCACACCAAAAGCTTGTGACATTACCACGCTGGCGGTTTTATGGCCAACAGCAGGGAGTTCTTCCAAAGCTTCAAAACTTTGTGGCACTTCGCCGTCATGTTTGTCAATTAAAATTTGTGATAATCCGTGTATGCCTTTGCTTTTCATAGGAGACAGGCCTACGGGTTTGATGATATTCCTGATTTCTTCTACGGTAAGTTTTATCATATCATAAGGGTTATCGGCTTTTTCAAATAATAAAGGTGTTATTTGATTAACGCGCACATCGGTACTTTGAGCAGACATTAATACGGCAATGAGCAGTGTGTAAGGATCTTTGTGATCTAATGGAATCGGGATTTCCGGATAAAGTGCGTTTAGCGTATTAATAATGAAGGTTACACTTTCTTGTTTGGTCATGGCGTTGTATTTTTGTTAAAAACCAAAGTTAAGGTTAAGAGCGTAACTTAGCTAATATTTCAGAAAACTATAAAATAAAAATACACACATGAAAACATTAAAGCAAGGCGACAAAGTCCCCGATTTCTCAGCTAAAGATGAGCAAGGACATGACATTTCATTAAGCGATTATAAAGGTAAAAAACTCATCGTGTTTTTTTATCCTAAGGCAAGTACACCGGGTTGTACCGCCGAAGCTTGTGATTTGAGAGACAACTATGAGGTATTAAAATCCAAAGGTTATGAGTTGTTGGGGGTAAGTGCAGATTCAGAAAAAAAGCAAGCTAATTTCAAAAATAAATACAAGTTTCCGTTTCCGCTTTTAGCAGATGAAGATAAAACCGTTATCAACACATTTGGTGTTTGGGGGCCGAAAAAATTTATGGGCCGGGAATATGACGGCATTCACAGGATGACTTTTTTAATTGATGAAAACGGCGTTGTAGAGCGTATTATTGAAAAAGTGAAAACGAAAGAACATGCAAAACAAATTCTGGAATAAAAAGAAAAAGCCTTTCATTTTAAATGAAAGGCTTTTTAATTATTTCTGGACTCTTTTTCTTAAAACCAAAGGTTTTCGGGTGTAACCAAAAAGTCGGTAATCCTTTATCAAATCTGCTGTACCATCTGGTACCATATCTTCCCAACCTGTTTTTCCGCTGGCAATCATTTGTAAGATTTCCCTAGAGAAGACATTCATAATAGATTTGTCGTAATCTTCAATGTCAATCACTTTTCCGTTGTATTTAAAGAATTTATACAATTCTTTCATCCGCGGATATACTTTTAGGTTTTCGCTATTGAGCAATTCACCCGTTTTTGGGTCAAGCATTGGATACAGATACACTTTTAAATCTTTGAAAAACAATTTGCCAAAGGCCTCAAGAATACCGCCACTTAAATGGCGATAATATTTTTCATCAAAAATATCCACTAAGTTGTTTACGCCCATGGCAAGACCCATTCTGGCTTTGGTATAATTGGAAAAATACTCAACGACCTTATAATATTCCTGAAAATTGGAAATCATTACGGTTTGCCCCAAAGAGCATAATAAATCCGCACGATCCATAAAATCCTGTTCATCGATTTTACCTTCGGTTCTTAGATTTGATAAGGTTATTTCAAAAACCACAACGGTCTTGTCTTTATCAACCTTATTTTCACTTATAAACATCTCATAAGACTTGTCATACATTTCCATGTTTACTCTGGTAACCGGCCTAAAACTACCTCGAAGCGCTAAGATATTTTTCTTGTAAAAAATTCTTGCAGGAAGCACATTTTTTCCATCGGGGCCAAATACAACGGCATCTGTCATGCCATTTTTAACCAATTGCAAACTCATCAAACGATTGTCAACATCTTTAAAAACAGGGCCTGAAAAATTGATGGTGTCAATTTCTAACTGATCTTTATCTAAATGATCATATAGATACCGAAGTAGTTTTTTTGGCTCGTTGTATTTATAAAATGCGCCATAAATCAAGTTGGTTCCTAAAACCCCAAGAGTTTCCTGTTGCAAGCGTGCATCAGTTTCCTTAAAACGAAAATGCAAAATAATCTCGTTGTAATCTTGTTTGGAATCCACTTGGTATTTGAGGCCAACCCATCCGTGGCCCTTAAATTGCTTTGCAAAATCAATGGTTGCAACGGTATTGGCGTAAGTAAAAAATATTTTATCTGGATTTTTTTCACGTGTCAGCCTATTTTCCATCAAATCCATTTCATGGATCAGCATTTTTCTTAAACGCGCTTCTGTTACATATCTGCCGTCTTCTTCAGCACCATAAATGGCATCACTAAAATCTTTGTCATAAGCAGACATAGCTTTTGCAATAGTCCCTGAGGCGCCACCGGCCCTAAAAAAATGACGACAAGTTTCCTGTCCAGCACCTATTTCAGCAAACGTTCCGTAAATATTTTCGTTTAAGTTAATACGTAGCGCTTTGGTTTTCAATGATGGAATATCATCAAATTCTTTATCGCCCTTAATGATTATTTCCATAGCATTTTTTGGGTTTTTTCTAATAAATGTAAAGGTATTAAATAACCAAATGAAAGAAAAATTAATCTTATTTTTGTTTCAGAAAAACAAAGCACTTTTGAAAATAACATTTTTAGGTACTGGCACTTCACAAGGCATTCCCGTTATAGGTAGCACGCACCCAGTATGCTTAAGCACAGATAGTAAAGATAAAAGGTTGCGAGTATCCATACTTGTGGAATGGGGAGCGCATACGTATGTTGTAGACTGTGGACCTGATTTTAGACAACAAATGTTAAGGGCAAATTGTGACAGGATTGATGCTATCCTTTTTACCCATGAACATTCAGACCATGTGGCGGGCTTGGATGATGTACGTCCTTTTTATTTCCGTCAAGGTGATTTAGAGATTTATGCGCATGAGCGTGTATTGAAATCACTGGCCAAGCGGTTTGACTATATTTTTACTGAAGAAGATAAATATCCAGGAGTTCCCACACTTTCAACAAATACTATTGAAAACAAGCCTTTTATGCTTCACGATTTAGAGGTAACCCCTGTGAACGGGTGGCATTATAAACTTCAGGTTTTTGGGTTTCGGTTTGGGGATTTTGCGTATTTGACAGATATGAAAACCGTTGATGCTGTTGAGATTGAAAAAATAAAAAACATAAAAGTGTTAGTGGTAAATGCTTTGAGAAAAGAGTCGCACATATCACATTTTACTTTGGATGAAGCTTTGGGTTTTATAAAAAAGGTAAATCCTGAAAAAGCCTATTTAACGCATATTAGTCATAGCATGGGGTTTCATGAAGATGTCCAGGCACAATTGCCTGAAAATGTGTTTTTAGCTTATGATATGTTGCAAATTACCATTTAAAAACTGAAAACAATCAAAATACCAAAAAGATGAAACAACGGATTTTTATGTACCTATTTATTTTTACTGCACTTATTGTGTTATTTCAATACGTGAGTTCCAAGCGCATTATGGAGGTCCAAAATAATATTGAACATTTTGAAAAGAACAATGAGAAATTCATGGATTCTATTGCAGCATTACAAGATGAAATTTATGACCTTTCCCATTTTAATTTAGAAAGGAACGAAGATGCCATGAGTTATTTTGAAAGGGATGGCCATAATGTAGCAGAACTGATCCCGTTTATTAAAGATGAAATCTATAAATTGAACGAAGTAAAAGGTCAGCACCCCTTAGTGCCTTATGCCGCTAGCGAAGGCAGAAAATTAATGGTAAATACGGTTAAGCTTTTAAATCATAAATGGATCATTGCTGATTTTTCGGATGGCGAGTTTTGGGGCGAAATATTTTTGACCTATCAAATCACAGAAGACAAAGAGATCAAATTCAATGTGGTTGAGTCTTTTTTGTATCCGTTGAATTAAGTTTTAATCAGCTTTATAAGCAACGCCTTTTTGTTTTTTAATTTCTCCTACATACGAATATTCAAAGGTGTATGAGGAATCGGTGGTAGTTAATATCTTTAAATGGACATCCTTTTGCTCTGCCATGTTTTTTGGGTTGATGGTTTTAAAAACCACTTCGCAATCATTGATCCATCTAAGTTTTGAAGAATCTTTTTTTGTATCATAAACTTCAACCTGTAAATCTTCAGTTCTAGTAAAATGAGATTTGTAAAGTTTACCATCAATAGTTATTTCGCTGTAAAAAGCCCCTGTTTTATAATCTTTGCAGTTGCGCTCTGTTTGGTAGCAGCTTAAAAGCCCAAAAAGCAATAATGCGCAGAAAATCTTTTTCATAAAATCCATTTTTAGCAAAGCTACTCAAATTGACCTTAATTTTGAAAGTTTTCAAAACTTCCGTCAGAATAAAAAATAACGATGCGTTCAATTTTTTTTCCAGAAACCTCTTTTTTGAAGTTTTGTTGAATTTGGGGTTTATTTTCTTGTGGTGTAAAAACAGCTTCGGCAGCCATTGTTTTTTTTTCCGAAGGAAAATGGCCTTTTCCATTCAGTAACCAATACAATTCCACTTCAGGATAGGCATGGATAACTTTCATAACAAAATCCAAACTAGGCTTGTTTCTGCCCGAAAGGATGTGTGAAATACTAGAGCGTTGCACACCGATTTTTTCAGCAAAGGCAGCAGCAGATTCCCCATAATAATCTATAACTTTTTGAAGTCTTTTTGAAAAATCCTCGCTGTTTACCATTGTAAATAGTATTTTGATATTATATACGTTACAAATGTAACAATTAGATCTGTAAACATGAAATAATTATCAGTTATCTTATTAATATTTGAAATAATGACTTTAAGTAATTACATTTAAAATACTGAAAATTAATTTTATATAATTTAATTATAACAATGCAATGTTTTCTGTTTAAAAAAGTATCATTTAGAACTTAAAACAATTCAAAAGTGTATTACATTGTAAACAAACTAATGCATTTATTTTGTTTACAGATGTAAATTTGTAAATGTTTACATTTGTGCAATAAATTTATTTAATGAAAACATCAGCCATCCGTTCGCTATTTTTAGAGCACAGGGAACCCCAACTTTCACACCGCTATATTACCAATAACCATATACTTCCCTTGTTGGAAAAATTAGATGCTAAATTTAAAATTGAAGTTATCGGCACCTCTGTTTTAAACGATTCTATATACGGCGTGAAATTTGGAAAAGGAGAAAAGCGGATTTTAATGTGGTCGCAAATGCACGGTAATGAATCTACCACCACAAAAGCTATTTTTGATTTGTTTAATACATTCACATCGGAAAATTCAGAAATAAATAAAATCTTAGAAATCTGCACCATTTATGTCATTCCCATTTTAAATCCGGATGGAGCCAAAGCTTACACGCGAATAAATGCCAATGAAGTGGACTTAAATAGGGATGCACAGTTACGCTCACAGCCTGAAAGCAAGGTTTTGCGAGCTGTTTTTGAAGCGTTCAGCCCACATTTTTGCTACAATCTACACGGTCAGCGTACTATTTTTAGCGCTGGAAAAACCAATAAACCAGCAACGGTGTCATTTTTATCGCCCGCGCAAGATGCGGCTTGTACCGTGACTACAAATAGAAAGATTTCCATGGAAATTATTGGGGTTATGAATGCGGCGCTCCAAGAATTGATCCCCAACCAGGTTGGTGTTTATGATGATGCTTTTAATTTGAATTGCGTAGGAGATACGTTTCAAAGTGAAAATGTGCCCACTATCTTGTTTGAGGCAGGGCATTTTCCAGACGATTATGCACGGGATAAAACACGTGAATACATTTACACATCTATGCTTGTTTCTCTGTTTTATATAGTCAATAATGCCATTGATGGAGGTAAGTACGAATCATATTTGACCATTCCTGAGAACGATAAATGTTTTTATGATATTATTATTAGAAATGCAAAAGTTGAAAACCAATTAGTTGACATCGCCATTCTTTATAAAGAAAAATTGGTTGGAAATGACATTGCATTTTGTCCAGTTATTGAAAAGATTGAAACTTTAAAAGGTTTTTATGGGCATCAAGAAATAGATGCGAATGGGGCGGAAGTGCTTGTTGAAAATTCCCAGGCACTACATATTGGTAGCGAAAATGATTTTGTTTTCATCGAAAAGACAAAAAAATCTCTATTATTGAAATAAAGTGTTGGATATATAGCTGTTTATTAGTGATAATGTACTATTTTTGAACTTTATTTAAAGATTTAATAATTATGGGGGAAATTAAATTAGACGAAATCGATCATCAAATTCTTGATATGTTAATTGATAATACAAGAATTCCGTTTACAGATATTGCAAAAAAATTACTCATATCTGCTGGAACTGTGCATGTTAGGGTAAAAAAAATGGAGGAGGCCGGCATTATAAAAGGGTCTTCTTTAACATTGGATTATAAGAAGTTAGGATATTCGTTCATTGCCTATGTGGGTGTGTATTTGAATAATACTTCTCAAACAAAATTTGTTTTGGAACGCATCAGTGAAATCCCGTTTGTTACAGTTGCGCACATTACTACAGGAAAGTTCAATATTTTTTGTAAAATACGAGGTAAGAGTACAGAGCATGCCAAAGAAGTTATTTTCATGTTGGATGACATTGAAGGTGTTTATAGAACAGAGACCATGATTTCTCTTGAAGAGAGCATTAATGATAAAAAACGTTTGATGCATTCTATTTTTAATGAT
>CAXBNH010000098.1:0-9714 GCA_963976905.1 uncultured Algibacter sp. | reverse complement strand
AAATATAAACATAGGCAATTGTTCAGATGGGCGCCAGATGTTACCCTTATGCGTACCAACAAAGAAGAAAATAAGATTTTAGGAGAAACCATTGCAAAAAAAATAAATGCATCAAAAGGAGCGGTTACGGTTTTGTTACCACATGGAGGCATTTCTAAAATAGGTGCAAAAGATGGGATATTCCATAATCCGGGAATGGACAAAATATTGTTTGACACCATAAAGAACCATACCAAAAGTTCTATTAATA
Organism: uncultured Algibacter sp.; assembly: GCA_963976905.1. Classification (GTDB taxonomy): domain Bacteria; phylum Bacteroidota; class Bacteroidia; order Flavobacteriales; family Flavobacteriaceae; genus Pseudalgibacter. The sequence continues at coordinate 9,464 of CAXBNH010000098.1, read as the reverse complement.
TCAAGGAAGTCGATAGCAATATTAATACATCAGCATTTGCCGACGTAGCGGTAAAGTCACTTTTGGATATGATAGATAAATAGCATTTGAATATAAGACAAATATTTATTAACTAGACTAAAATAATTAATGATTATGGAAAATAGCGTACTAAATAGAACCCGCTTATTGTGGGCAGGTTTTTTTGCCATTGTAGCTGCGGGCGTAGGCTTTGCGGTTCGTGGTGCCATATTGGTAGATTGGGGAAACCAATTTGGATTTACAATGACAGAATTGGGAACCATAACGGGCGGCGGATTTGTTGGCTTCGGTATCATCATCATTCTCTTTAGTCTTATTGTAGATAAAATAGGCTACAAACCTTTATTGATTTTGGCCTTTGTCATGCATTTTTTATCCTTGATCATTACTGTTGCTACCGCATATGTGTTTGACACGATGGGGCGAGAAGCTGCTTATTGGTGTTTGTATTCAGGTACCTTTCTTTTTGCCGTGGGCAATGGTATTAGTGAATCGGTTGTAAATCCGTTGGTCGCTACCTTGTTTCCTAAAAATAAAACCCATTATTTAAACATACTGCATGCCGGTTGGCCAGGAGGTATGATATTAGGTGGCTTGCTATCTATAGCATTTCATGGTGTGGTATCATGGGAAGTTTTAATGAGTTTCTTCTTGATTCCAGTTTTAGTTTACGGAATTATTGTTTACAGGGAAAAATTTCCTATTTCAGAAGCCAAAGCTGCTGGGGTTAGTTACAAGGAAATGTTCCTTCAATTTGCCTCGCCTTTGCTTATTTCGTTATTGATATTGATGGCGCTTGTAGGTTATGTGGAATTAGGAACCGATATGTGGATTCAGAATATTACAGGCAATATTTTAGAAAGCGGTACAAAAGGCGTGATGCTATTTATTTATACATCTGCCTTAATGTTTGTATTACGATTTTTTGCAGGTCCTATTGTACACCGTATTTCGCCATTAGGGCTGTTGTTCGTCAGCTCTATTTTTGGTGCGATTGGTCTTTATATTTTAGGAAATTCTACTACGGGCATGGTCATGGTACTTGCAGTTACCATTTATGGTATCGCCAAAACGTTTTTCTGGCCAACCATGTTGGGTGTTGTAGGCGAACGTTTTCCTAAAGGAGGTGCTATTACCATGGGAATTATAGGAGGTGTCGGCATGTTGTCCGCTGGTCTGTTAGGTGGCCCAGGCATTGGGTACAAGCAAGATTATTTTGCTTCGGAAAAAATAAAAACAGAATCCCAGGAATCTTATGACCGCTATAAAGCCGATCATGAAAATAGCTTCTTGTTTTTTGAACCGATTAAAGGATTGGACGGAAGTAAGGTAGCTATTTTAAAAGATGGCGGTGAACAGTTACATGGCGATATAGAGCGTTGGGAAAGTACAGGGAAAACCTTGGAAAATAACGATAATCTAAGTGGTTTGAAAAATTGGTGGGACAATGCCAAAAACTATGTTGAAACAGATAAAGAACCTGTAGAGCAAGCCGGTTTTTATGGAGCGGGAAGGGCTTTAGTGATTACAGCTATTGTACCGGTGGTAATGGCCATTGGCTATTTTCTGCTCATTTTGTACTTCCGAAAACGAGGTGGTTATAAGCAGATAGAAATACACGAGTAAAAATGGTTTTTCCATTTATAAATAGAAAACTAAAATTAATAATCAAATAAAAATAAAGTTATGCCAAACAAATGGACAGGTAAGGGAAATCCTTATACAAAACAAGAAGTTAGAGCGAGATTACAAGCTGTAGTAGATCAAAAAAGAGCGATTATTGCTGCTGGAGCAGGTACAGGAATTAGTGCCAAATTCATTGAAAAAGGGGGCGCAGACCTTATCATTATATATAATTCTGGAAGATTTAGAATGTCTGGTCATGGTTCAACTGCTGGGATGATGGCTTATGGCGATGCCAATGCCGTAGCCATGGAAATAGGTGAGTTTGAAGTATTACCAGTAGTAGAGGAAGTGCCCGTTATTTGTGGTGTTCACGGTAGTGATCCCAGAAGACGCATGTGGCATTTTTTAGGACAAGTAAAAGATATGGGATTCTCAGGGGTTAATAATTTCCCTACGCATTCTATTATTGATGGCCATTTCAGAAATGTATTGGAAGAAACGGGTATGAGCTTTCAAAAAGAGGTTGAAATGGTACGTTTGGCAACCAAAATGGATTTATTTTCTGTGGTTTATGTGGCTAAACCAGAAGAGGCCGTACAAATGGCTGATGCTGGAGCAGATGCTATCATTGCACATGTTGGTACTACTGTTGGTGGTTCTATTGGGGTAACGGGTGCTACCATGGATATGGATGCTGCTTTAGAGCGTACTCAGGCCGTTATCGATGCCGTGAAAAAAGCCAATCACGATACCTTGTTTTTAGCACATGGTGGCCCTATAAATACACCAGAAGATGTGCGTTATGTTTTAGACAACACAACAGGGCTTCACGGTTTCGTAGGGGCTTCTTCTTTGGAAAGAATGGGCGTAGAGCAGTCTTTAATAGATTTGACCAAGAAATTTAAAGATTTAACAATATAGATATAATCCATGATGGCAGGGAGTTGGAAGTTTGTTAAAGAAAAGGACATGATGTATGAAGAAGCCTTTGGGAGAGTGCATTATTGGCATTATCATCCCGAAATTATAAAAGGCGCAGATTCTTATATGGTAAAAGTGGTCATGCCGGAAGGTGGTGGCCATAATTTCCATGTACATCCAGAAATGAATGAGATTCTTTATATTTTAAAAGGAACTGCAGAACAATGGATTGAGGGTGAAATGCAAATATTGCATGCTGGTGACTCCGTTTACATTGATGCCAATGTAGGGCACGGCACATTTAATGCTGGTAAAGGTAAATTGGAGTTTTTAGCTATTTTGTCGCCGCCCGAAGGCTGGGAGGCTGGGACGGTAGATGTAAGTTCAGAGGAACCTTATATAAGTTATCGTAAGCCAATATAATAGATTAAAAGCACATTGAATATTGATTTGCTAAGGCTTGAATAATAATATTAAATTTTGAAAAAATGAAAAAATCATTAGTTTGTATTTCTGCACTATTTATTGTACAGCTATGCTTTGTGGCGTGCTCAGGGGAAAAGGAGAAATTACCACCATTAACCTATACAGGGGAACATCCAAGGGTACAAAATCCTTTAAGTCCAGAAGATTCAAGAAAGCACGTTCAACTCCCAGAAGGATTTAGTGTGGAATTGTATGCTTCAGAACCAAATATCATCAATCCAATCGCTTTTTCTTGGGATGAAAAAGGAAGGCTTTGGGTTATACAATCTCACGATTATCCACATGGTCTTGCCAATGATGTTGGTGGCGATAGAATCACTATTTGTGAGGATACAGATGGCGATGGAAAAGCAGATAAATTTACCGATTTTGCAACAAAACAATCTTTGTCCACAGGGCTTACCTTGGTAAAAGGAGGCGCTATTGTGGCTCAGGCTCCAGATATGGTGTTTCTCGAAGATACCGATGGCGATGATAAAATGGATAAAAGCACAGTGCTTTTTACTGGCTTTGGAACGGGTGATACGCATGCGGGACCATCCAATTTAAGATATGGACTTGATAACCATCTATGGGGATCTGTAGGATACTCTAGTTTTGACGGAACGCTTCGAGGTAAAAAAGTGTCATTTACTAGAGGTGTTTATAAATTTGGTCAAGACGGTTCATTTTTCGAGCCTATCGGACAATTTAATAATAATACTTGGGGGATTGGTTTCAACGAAAATTTTGAAATATTCGGTTCAACAGCAAACAACAACCATTGTTGTTACGTGGGCATCCCATTAAGGCATTATGATTATTTGGACGAACAACCTTCATGGGCACTTAATGCGGATTTTATCCAAGGACATTATGAAATTCATCCTGCCGATACGATTCCATTGCAACAAGTAGATGTTCGTGGTGGTTTTACGGCGGCTTCAGGAGCAAACTTTTATACGGCAAGAAATTATCCGTTGGAATATCAAAATCAAATGTATGTGAGTGAACCAACAGGCCATTTGGTGCATACTGCGAAAATTGTAAAAGATGGTGCAGGTTATAAAGAAGTAGATGGCGGTAATATTTTTGCCAGTACAGATGCTTGGACGGCTCCTGTTTTTGCTGAAACAGGCCCCGATGGAAACCTTTGGGTTGCCGATTGGTACAACCCGGTAATCCAGCACAATCCAGATGGACGTGGTATGGATAACCAAATATGGAATGAGGAAAGAGGTGAAGGAAACGCGCATATTAATAGCCATAGGGATTATGGCCATGGTAGGATTTATATCATCAAGTATGATGATAGTGATGATTCTGAAATTACAAGTATTGATGCTAAAGATGATAATGCTTTATTAGAAGGCTTGCAAAGTGACAATATGTTTTGGCGTACTACAGCCCAACGCTTGATTGTTGAAAACAAAAAAATAAACTTGATTCCAGATTTAATAAAATTAGTAGGTAACGATGCCAATTTGGATGCTACGGGACTTAATGCACCTGCTTTACATGCGCTATGGACACTAAAAGGGCTAAACGCGTATAATGGTAAATATCCAGAGGCGAATGCAGCAGCATTGAAAGCATTGTCCAATGCGTCTTTTGCGGTAAAAAGAGCTGCTTTGGCCTTATTGCCAGAAACGAATGAGGGCAGCGAAAGTTTGGCGAGTTCAGGACTTTTAACAAGCTCAGATAAACAAATAAAATTAGCGGCCATTTTAAGAGCTAGTGAATTGCCAGAGTCTAGTAGCCTTTATACCGAAATGGAAAAATTAGCAGGAGATCCTTCCAATAGCGAAGATAAATGGCTCAATGCCGCCATAAATATTTATTTTAGAGAACAGAATTTTGAAGAAGTGGAAGCTTCTGAAGTAGATATGTTAATGGCTTCAGCAGACGAGGAGAAAGCTGTTTGGAGTTATACAGAAACGAAACCTTCGGATAATTGGATGGCAACCGATTTTAATGATGCTTCTTGGAAAAAAGGACCGTCTATGTTTGGTAGCAAAACCATAAAAAGGACTAAAACAACTTGGGAAACTGAAGATATTTGGATGCGACGCGTTGTTAATATCAATAATGATGTATCAGAACCAGTTGTGAAAGTTGCCAATGATGATAATTATGAGGTTTATGTTAATGGTGAGCTATTGCTTGGAGAGGAAGGTGCTAATGATAATTATAGATATATAAGACTTGATAAAGATAAAGGCAAGTTATTTAAAAAAGGTAAAAATGTAATTGCCGTGCATTGTAAAAATACGGGCGGCATACAACGTATTGATGTTGGTATTGGTGAGGTTGCTAAAATTAAGGCAGACGTGACCTTTAATATCAATACTGTGGATCAAAAAATGGCTTTTGATAAAACCGTATTGGAAGCAAAAGCCGGTCAGACCATTGAAATTGTGTTGAACAATAAAGATCAAATGTCGCACAATTTAGTGGTAATACAGGCAGGTAGTTTAGAGGCTTTTGGCGGTATGGTAGATGATTTTCTGAAAAATCCAGAAGCAGAAAAAATGGACTATATACCTAAATCTAGATATGTTTTGGGCGCTACGGAAATGTTAACACCGGGTGTTTCAGGTTCGGTGGTCATTAAGTTGCCCGATACACCCGGAAGATACCCGTTTGTGTGTACATTCCCAGGGCATTGGCGTATCATGCAGGGCGTTATTATTGTTACTGCTCCAGGGACTTATATTTCAGAAGATAAAGATGCACCCAAAATTTCGGTTATGGGTGGCGGGGGCTCTCATGATTTTCTAAAGTTTTTTGGTATAGCAGATGGTAAAGTGTTGAGTGATGGCGGTAAGAACTCCGTTATTTATACCGAAGATCCAGAACAATTGGCGACGCTTATCCCAACTTCAAATGTACTTATGCTAAGTAATAACAAGCCTTTGGGAAGCAAAACCAAAAATGCTATTATGGCGCGTGTTAATGAAGGTAAAATGAATATGCTCATATATCATCCAAGCATTTGGTACAATTGGGTAGATTGGCCAGAATACAACAAACAACTTGTTGGTGGTGGTTCCAAATCGCATGAAGATTTACAGGAGTTTGAGGTTACGGTTCTAAAACCAAATCACCCTATCATGAAAGGCGTTCCTGCTAAATTTAAGATTGTGGATGAGCTGTACCGTTTTGAAAAGGATCCGGAAGCAGAAATAGAAGTCTTGGCCATGAGCAAGGGTATAAAGTCTGGTGATGAGTTCCCTACCGTCTGGATCGTAAAACATCCTAAAGCAAAAATTGTGGCCAATACCTTGGGACATGACGAACGGGCGCACGAACTTCCTGCTTACAAAACTATTTTGAAGAACAGTTTGAATTGGATAGAAAGTAAATAATACGAACACTAAAACCCTTGTAAAAATGAAAAAAATTGGATTTTTAATTGCATTAGTCGTTTTTGCCTTTAGTGCAAAATCACAGGAAATGGCAAAAGATTACACGACTGATGCCAGTAAAGGACATTATATTTCTAAGAAAAAGAACGCTAAAAAAATTAGTGTGATGGGTGGCGGTGGTTCCCACGACTTCCTTAAGTTTTTTGGAATAGCCGACGGGAAAATTTTAAGCGAAAAAGGTAAGAATACGGTTGTTTATACTGAAAATCCTGAAGAATTAGGAACGTTGCTTTCCAATACAGATATTTTGTTTTTAAGCAATAACAAACCGTTGACTAAAGAGGTGCAAAATACCATAATGGATTGTGTGAATGACGGCAAAATGAATATGCTTATTTATCATCCAAGCACATGGTATAACTGGAAAGATTGGCCGGAATACAACAAACAGATTGTTGGCGGCGGCTCAAGATCACATGAAAAATTGCAAGAATTTGAAGTTACCGTTTTAAAACCAAACCATCCTTTAATGAAAGGGGTGCCAGAAAAATTCAGGATGGTGGATGAATTATACCGATGGGAACAAGATCCTGATACTGAGGTGGAAATTTTAGCAATGAGTAAAGGTTTGGAGTCTGGAGAAGAATATCCAACGGTTTGGATCGTAAAGCATCCAAAAGCAAAAATTATTGGGAATACTTTAGGGCATGACGAACGCGCGCACGATCATCCGGCATATCAAACCATTTTGGCTAATAGTATCAAATGGATTAAGAAGAATTAAGGTTTTTTGATGGTCTTTATAACACCCTATTAAAAAAATGAAAAAACTAACAGTCATTATTTTCTTATTTTCAAGTCTATTTTTACAGGCACAGATTTCTGTTTCCTTATCTGAAAATTTAGAGGAAAATAATACTAAAGTCATTCGCCATAACAATGATTTAGAGGTCACGTGGCAAGCAGAGAACTCAGAATATTGCCAATTGAAATTAAACTTGGAAAAAAGCAAGCCATTGTTCAATTCCATAGCCATGGGGCAGCAAGGGCAATTCAAAGAAATTGCAGCCAATGTAGACCCTGTTTTTACGTTAAACGTTGGGAAACGAACCTTAAAAAAAGAAAACGGTTGGACGATTTTTTTTGATAAAGTACCCACCAGACCTTATAAATCGTATGTGTTGGATTTTGACAAAAATGATGTCAAGGTTACAAAGCATGGAAAACGAACTGTGATTTCTTTAAATGAATTGAATGCGCTAGATTTTAAAGGAAATCTTGAAATAACCATTTATAACGGTATTCCGCTTTTCAATATAGCTGCTGTTGTTTCAACCCAAAAGGATTCTACCGCCATTCTTTATGATGCTGGTTTGGTAAAAGATAAACCATGGGAAACGGTTTCTTTTGCAAATACAGATGGTAAAATAGAGCGTTATAAAACGTCATCGCACACTAGCAGTATCAATCAAGCTGTGAAATACCGAACCATCATGGGGCATAATACCAATGGATCTATGGCCGTTTTTCCGCCACCGCATCAGTATTTTTATCCTTTGGATGAGGCTTACAATTTAAAATCTGTTTGGTACGGGAGTGGCTACAGAGATCTGATTTCTGGTTACGGTATCGGGATCCGGCATGAGCCCGAAGGCGATCATCGTTATGTGCCTTGGTTCAATGCTCCGCCCAATACGGCACAACGTTTAAATTTCTTTTGCTTACTTAGTACTGGTCAATCAGAACAAGCGTTAGAAAATGTAAAAAAATATACTCATGATGATAAATATGTTCCTTTAGAGGGGCACAAAACCATGTCCAGTCATTTTCACAATGAGTTTATAATGAAAGTGGTTTTGGCCAATAAACCAGTGCCTGAAAAACCAGAATTTGTAGATGTTTTTAAGTCCATGGGTGTGGATATTGTGCATCTTGGAGAATTCCATTATACAGCACATCCCAAAGGACCAGATGAAGTGCGCTTAAAAGAATTGAACACGCTTTTTAATGAATGTGAGCGCTTATCCGACAATGAATTTTTGTTATTGCCCGGAGAAGAACCCAATGAGTTTTTTGGTGGCCATTGGATGTCTTTTTTCCCAAAACCTATATATTGGATCATGTCTAGGGACAATGAAAAGCCGTATGTGTCCGAAGATCCTAACTATGGAAAGGTGTACCGTATAGGAAATAAAGAAGAGATGCTTCAATTGATGGAAACCGAAAAAGGTTTGTCATGGACGGCGCATCCTAGAATCAAAGGTTCTACGGGATATCCTGATAAGTATAAAGATGAGACGTTTTTCAAATCTGATTACTTTTTAGGAGGTGCTTGGAAAGCGATGCCAGCAGATCTTTCTACCCCAAAATTGGGCTTACGTGTCTTGGGGCTTTTAGATGATATGAACAATTGGGGCGCAAAAAAGAAGATCATAGCTGAGGCCGATCTTTTTACAATAACCTTAGAGAATGAAATGTATGCCCACATGAATGTGAATTATTTGAAAATGGATAACCTGCCCAAATTTAAAGAAGGATGGCAGCCCATTTTAGATGCCATGCAAACTGGTAATTTCTTTTCTACAACAGGGGAGATTTTGATTCCTTCCTTTACCATAAATGGAAAAAAATCAGGTGAAACTGTTGATGCCAATGTTGCTGAGGTTGAAGTGAAGATAGATTGGACTTATCCTTTGAATTTTGTGGAAATCATCTCTGGCGACGGCGAAAATATTTATCGAGACCACATAGATCTTAACGATACCGATGCGTTTGGCTCTCAGGTTTTTAAATTCCAAACCAAGTTAAAAAAGAGAACTTGGGCACGTTTGGAAGTTTGGGATGTTGCTGCCAATGGCGCATTTACACAAACCATTTATTTAAACGATTGATCTTATTTTAAATAATGCAGTATTTTCTTATTTAATTAAGAGTGAATAAAACATTTCATTTTTTGTTTTTTAATAATAAAAAGACTACATTAGTCTTTTTGTTAACAAATTTTAAATCTTTATTTATGAAAATTTTTTATTTAGTAATCTGTTTCGTAGTGTTAGGTGCTTT
>CAXBNH010000097.1:0-9932 GCA_963976905.1 uncultured Algibacter sp. | reverse complement strand
GAACATATTTATGCTCCCGTTTGGCTGCAAAATTTTAAAAAAGAAGACTTAGCTATACTTCCATTATTTTTAGATGCACAAAAGGCTAAGCTATTAATAACGGAAGCTGATTTACACGATTATCCTGCCATGTTTCTTGAAGGTGGTCAAGGGAACACTATCAACGCTTGGTTTCCAAAATACCCGGAAAAAACTGAAGCACAATCTGATAGACGCTTAAAAATAGCTAAAGAAGCTAACTATATCGCCCAAACAAATGGAAAAAGAAATTTTCCTTGGCGGGTATTTGCTATTGCAGAAGAAGATAAAGACATTGCTACCAATGATTTAGTTTATATCTTATCAAGTCCATCTGAATTTGACAATTTTGATTGGATAAAACCCGGACAAACTTCATGGGAATGGTGGCATGCCAGTAATATTTATGGTGTCGATTTTAAAGCCGGATACAATACCGAAACCTATAAGTATTATATCGATTTCGCATCAGATTATGGGTTGGCTTACGTGCTCATGGATGAAGGTTGGTCATTAAGCGTTTCTGATATCAGTCAGCCTAATCCGGACATTGATTTAAACGAGTTGGTAAACTATGCAAAGGAAAAAAATGTAAAAATCATTCTATGGGCGTCATGGTTAGCCGTAGAAAATAATCCTGATTTCATAGAACAGGTTAAACAAATAGGCGCTGCTGGTATAAAAATTGATTTTATGGACAGAAGTGACCAATGGATGATGAATTATTATGAGCGTATCGCCAAGAAAGCTTTTGAAAATGAGCTGTTGGTTGATTTTCATGGCTCAATAAGCCCACGGGGATTGAGGAGAACTTATCCAAATGTTATTTCATTTGAAGGTGTTACAGGAATGGAACAAAATAAGGGTGGTGGGCATGATACACCTAATAATCGTGTCATTCTTCCTTTTACTAGAAATGTAGTAGGACCAATGGATTATACTCCTGGTGCAGTAAAATCGGTTCATCCAAGATATTGGCATGCCAACTGGACTAATCCTATGAGCATTGGAACACGTGCGCATCAAGTAGCACTATTTGTTGTTTTTGAAAGCGGATTACAAATGTTAGCGGACAACCCTTCAGATTACTATAAAGAAGATGAATTCACTCAATTTATTACTGATGTACCAACCATATGGGATGAAACAGTTGTGCTAGGTGCCCAAATTGGGGAGTATTATGTTGTGGCTAAAAGGAAAGCCAATGAATGGTTTATAGGAGGTATCACAAATGATAAACATAGGAATTTTGAAATCGATTTCTCATTTCTGGATAAAGAAGAACAATACTCAATGACCTTGTTTACGGATGGGATTAATGCGGATAGCTATGCTACCGATTACAAGCTCACTAAGAAAAACATTCAATTTGGTGACACCACACAGGTAAAAATGGTTATGAATGGAGGCTTTGCAGCTAAATTAACCTCAAAATAAAAACGGCATATAAAAAAATATAGTGTATTTGGTAGATAGCGTTGAAATTGAGGTTTATAATCATAAATAGACTTGTCTGAGTCCAAAAACATCTACCGATATCACATGGAATTACTACATTATACTGGACGTAAAGTTGAGAGAATATATTTTTTAGTTATTAACTTAACAATTATGAGAAGTAACCCAAAACATTACACCCTAGAGTTTAAAGAAAAAATGGCTCATTTTTTAGGATGAGCCATTTTTGTCAATTCATTTTAGATTAAAACCATCCCCTAATCATTAAAAGTAAAGGAGGGCAATTTGATGATTTCCCCACCTTTTTGTGCCGATTCGTGCGATAATATCCCAACGCACGTGATGTTTGCAGACTGTTTTGCATTGGGGTAAGGCGAAGTGCCTTTTACCAAAGCATCAACAAAAGCATGCACTAAATGTGGATGTGAACCCCCATGTCCAGCGCCTTGGGTAAAGGATAGATGTTGGTGGTCCTCAGAATCATAAACGCCTTTAGTTGTAAAATGCTGGATTTCTTTAGGTAAGAGTTTTGCAAAATCGGGACAGGTGACTTCCTCTGGAATTTCTGGCTCAGGTTTTTTAGCGGTATGCACCACCAAAGGTTTATCTTCAATCAACGGCCATTCTACTGATTTTTTAGAACCGTACACCTCAAAGCTTTCTCGGTATTGTCTAGCCACATCAAATAACGAACGGTACACTTGTGCGCTCAAATCAGAATTTCTAAACTTGATATGTGTGGTTTCAACAGCATAAGGCGAATTGTAATGCGGAATCAATTCCTCTCTAATCGTTCCCGAGCCAAAACAGGACACATATTCGGCTTCCCCTCGGGTCAACCCTAAAACAGGCCCCACACAATGTGTGGCGTAATGCATGGGAGGTAGCCCTGGCCAGTAATTGGGCCAGCCGTCCATGTCTTGTTGGTGGCTTGCTTTTAGGAATTGTACTTTGCCCAATTCTCCGTTTTCATACAATTCTTTCATGTATAAAAATTCGCGGGCATATACCACGGTTTCCATCATCATGTACGTTAAGCCTTTTTCTTTGGTCAAACGTACAATTTCTTCGCATTCTTCAACCGTAGTTGCCATAGGCACGGTACAAGCCACGTGCTTTCCGGCTTTTAAGGCTTTAATGGATTGGATGCCATGGTCTGGTATGGGCGTATTGATGTGTACGGCGTCAATATCTGGGTCTTTTAATAATTCATCAAAAGAGGTAAATCTTTTTTCAATATTAAAAGCGTCGGCCAATTCGTTTAATTTTGTTTCGTTTCGTTGTGAAACCGCTATCAAATTAGCATGTGGGTGTTTTTGGTAAATAGGAATAAATTCAGCTCCAAATCCAAGCCCTACAATTGCGATGTTTATTTTTTTATTACTCATTATTCTATATTTTAATTGAACGTTTTCTTTAAAAATGCCATGCTCTCCGAAGCAAATGTATCCTGGCTTTCTGCTAGGTTTTTCCTGATACAAACGGCCCCTGCCAATTCTTTGTTTTCTGGGGTAAAGCTTTCAATAATAATAGAACCTTTGTAGTCGATGTCTGTCAGGCCCATTTTAAAATCATTCCAAGGTGTTAATCCTGTGCCGGGAATACCTCTGTGATTTTCCGAAATTTGGACGTGGAGCAATTTATTACCTACCGTTTTGATGGCTTCCCGAATATTTTTTTCTTCAATGGTCATGTGAAAGCTATCCAACAACACTTTGGCATGGGCGTGGTTCACATCGGTAACCAAACGCATCACATCTTCTGCGGTATTGATTAAATCGGATTCAAAACGATTTAAAGGTTCAATGGCAATTTGTTTACCGTGTTTTTTTGCTATCTCGCTGACTCTTCCAATATTGGTAACAGCGCGTTCCCACTCGATTTTGCGTTGCTCTGGAGAAACCATTCGCGCTTTTCCAACGGCGGAATACATGGGGCCTGCTAAAAAACCGACTTCCCATAAACCGCAGAAATCAAAGCATTTTTCTATATAGTGAAATGCATCTTTATGTACCAAAGGGTCATCATGCGTTAAATCTTTTGTAGGACCAAACGCACCGCAAACGAAGGCTTTTAGACCGTTTTCCTTTAAAGCTTTTTTAACGATGTTGCCATCGATCAGCGTGGGGTCTTCTACGGGAATTTCAACAGCATCATATCCCATGGCTTTAATTTTTGGAAATAAGTCAACCGATTTTGTTGTAAAAGGCGATTCCCAAAGCCATGTACTCACGCCGAATTCTATGTTATTTACCATTTTTATATTCTTTTAATAATTTCACAACCTGTCCAAATAGGCTCTGTATTCCAAGATTTGTCAGGTTTAGCTTATCGAAGCCGATATTGGTTATCAATAGTTGAAATATTTCGACAAGCTCAATATGACATCGCGTTATGCTTTTTTAACTTCCTTTAACCACATTCATTTCGCCCTGCATGATACGCCAATGCCCTGGGAAGGTACATATATATGGGTACACGCCTGGCTCAGTAGGTGCCACAAATTTTAGGGTCACTTTATCCTCTGGGTTTATAATGGCGGTTGCATAAAGTACTTCAGGCATTTCGGGTACGTAATTTTTATCGGCACCTGCCGGGTCCATCGCTAACTTATCGGCTGCCAATCCTACTTTTTCTTTTTGGCCTTTTTGGACGATTACCAAATTATGCTGCATAAAATCGACATTTTCAAAAATAAGTTCCACAGGTTTTCCTGCTTCTACTTCAAAGGCTTTAATGTCATATTTCATTTCATTTGGAATGGTTTTTATATGAACAACCATAGCATTTTCCGTGGTTTTAGAAGCTATTTCTCCCGATACTCCTGTTTCTCCTTTATAAGCTTCATAAAGTGTTTCTGCAATCGATTTGTTTGTGAAAATATTAGAACTCTTTGAGAAATCAATCTCAATGTCATACTTCCAATCACCATCCAAAGCCATTTTTGTATTCCCTGTTTTAAGGAACATCTGTTCTTTTTTGCCAACAAAACCGCCACCGCCGCCAGTATCTTCAACCCTTATTAAAATAACATTTGTGCCTTTGATTAAAATGCCTTTTGGAATATCATATATTCTATTGGTGTCATAACTATTTATGGTACTGCCAACTTTTTTTCCATTAATATACACGATGTCAGAATCGTCAATTGGACCTAAAGAAATGCTCCCTGTATTGGTGTTTGTAAGATTGAACGTTTTTCTGAACCAAAGCACACCATCCATATTCAAGCCTGCGGCTTCGATGGATTGTGGTAAGGTCATGGTTTTCCATTTGGAATCGTCATAATTGGCAAGTTTTCGCATCTTTTTGTCGTCGGAACCTAGATTGGATTGTGGTTCCGATTTTAAAAACTGTGCTATAAAACTTGCTTTATGTTTACTTGCAGCGGCATAAAGTGCTGTGGATAACCAAGCATCATTTATAATAATGTCGTTTTTGCTTAAATTGTATAACGAATTTCCAACCGATACGTTTTCTGGCCGTTCTGAAAAATAAATAAGTGCCGCCAATTGTACTTCTGGGTCTTTGTCGTTCAACACATTGGCTTTTAAAAGCGCTTCATCTGTTTGATTATTTTTAGGAAGTATTTGAATGGCAGCTCTTCTTATAGCGCCAGAAGCATGATTTAAAGCATTTGTAACTGTTTCTGTTGCTTCTTTATTGGTTTCAATGTCTGTTAAACCTTGAATGGTCCACAAGGCATGAAGTACACCGGGGTTAAGTCCAAGTTCGTCCATACTTTTATTATTTGCCAATTCGTAAAGGTCACTTAATACATCCATTTTTTCACGTTCCACCAATAAGCGTTGTGCTGTTTGTCGCCAAAACATATTTTCGTTGGAAAGAGCCTCTACCAATTCATACTCATCGTCTTTGTCTAAATGAGTTAGATGTTTATTTTTAGAATATTTAGGAACAATTTTCCAAATACGTCCTCTGGATTTATCACGCAATGGATTGACGTAAGCGTTACCTTTGCCTGTTTCGGCATCATAGCCACCTCTACTTATAGAAGGAGTTGGATTGTGCTGAATGATGAAATTGTACCAATCTAAAATCCAAACATTGCCATCGGGTCCCACTTTAGCTTCTACAGGTGATACCCATTCATCGGAACCCGCAAATAGGTTGCCACCATCTTTCTCTATATAACCGGCACCATCTTTTTCAATTTTTGCAATATGAACTAAACCACCTGTGGGTTCGCAGACAAAAGCCCATTGGTTCCAATAGTCTTTTGGATAATTACGGGCGGTGTAAAAATGATGTCCAGCTGCCGCTGTAAAACCACCAAAGACATCCACTTGTCTTACATTAGGGGTAATGGGGCGCATGGCGTAATGGCCATCAATTTTTAAACTGCCTTTAGCATTTATGCCTTTTAGCCCGTCTATGTTTTTATTGGAAATACCTACGAAAACACTGTGCGTATTGTTTGCAGTAGAAGCAAAAATAGCATTGTCTTCGGTAATGCCAAGTCCCCAAGTGTTATTGCTCGTGCTAGTTATAAATTCAAAATCGCTGGCATCAGGATTGAACCTGTACACGCCTTGTCCAAACTGTTGTAGTTGCTCAGAAATAGAGCCTTTAAATCCAGAATAACCCACAACGCCATATATTTTGTTGTCTATCCCGTTTTGAAGATTGGAGGGCCCTGCGTGGGTGTCAAAAGTGCCCCAGCCATCTATCAAAATTTCTTTTACATCTGCTTTGTCATCACCATCTGTATCTTTTAAAAACAAAAAGTGTGGCGCTTGCGAAACAATAATACCACCGTTAGAAAATGCAAAACTGGTGGGAATATTCAATTTATCTGCAAATACAGTAACCTTATCGGCTTTGCCGTCACCATTGGTGTCTTCCAGAATTTTTATACGGTCATCTCCAGAGCCTTTATCATCACGTACAGTATTTGGGTAATCCACCGTTTCAATAACCCAAAGGCGTCCTTTTTCATCCCAATTCATGGCAATGGGGTTGATAATATCTGGTTCTGAAGCAAAAAGTTGCAGTTCAAAACCAGCAGGTACCTGGATGAGTTTTTTAGAATCTTCGGGCGATAATGGCATTTGATATTTGGGTGCCGGATCGCGTTTCTCGTAATTGGGAATGTTATCTGCTTCCTTGTAAGTTAATTTTGGAATATCTTTAGAAAAAGCTTCCCAATTTTTCTTGGCAACATCATTAACGGCCCATAGGATACCTTCTTTAATCAAATTTTGAAATTCTGGCTTGTTCCAAGTCCGTTCATCATGCCCATAAGCCGTATAAAAGACTTTGCCTTTTCCATAGTTTTTAACCCAGGTCCATGGCTCTTGACTATCGCCTTCTTTTCGTTCCATCAATATATGGATGTCATCAGCAATTTTATCGTGTACATAGGTTTCATCCCAAGTTGAAAATTCTTTTACATGTTGCATGGTTGGATGGGTTTTATCAACAATAGAAGCTGTGAACGTATCTGTGCCATGACTTTTAAATTGACCGCCAACAAGGTTTACGTATTCGGGAGAATCCTTAAAACAAAAACTTGCACAATGGATAGGAATAAATCCATGACCATCAGACACATAATCAAAAAGTGCTTTTTCTTGGTCTGGATGCCTACCTTCATGATTGGCGTAAATGATCACACCATCATATAAAGCTAATTTATCAGCATTTAGGTCTTCAACATTTTCCGTATAAGTGATGTTGATACCACTAGGTGCCAATGAAGCTGCCAATACGGGCATATAGGCTCTGGAATTGTGATGCTCAGAGGCATGGCCTAAAAACAATATTTCTATTCTTCTGGGCGAATCATCTTGTTTTTTCTTAGCGGTTGAATTGCAACTCACTATTAATAATGCGGTTAGTAGAAGATAAGTGAATCTAGTGGAAATGGTCTTCATAATTTGTTTAGTGTAAAATGGTTTACAATTTTAATCAATTATTAAGCAGAAACAGGACTGTCTTTTAGCAAGTGCTGACTGTATTTTATCATTAAAATTATTTTTAGTTAAATTTGATGACAAATAAGTGTTTTGTTTATAATATTAGAAAATGAAATCAGCTTTACAAAAATCGCCCATTCCTAAAACGCATACTTTTGTGACAGAAGTGTTGAAACAACCGCTTTTTGACCCAAATTGGCATTTTCATTCTGAATATCAGATATTCATTGTTTTAAAAGGGAGCGGTACACGTTTTATTGGGGACAGCGTAGAGCGGTTTGAAAAGGATAACATCACGTTTACAGGCCCCAACCTACCTCATTTATGGCGAAGTGACAATGAGAATTTCCAAGTAGAATGTGAAGGTGTTGTGGTTTACTTCCATGAGGATTTTATTAGCAAAAACCTCTTGGAAAAAGAAGAGGCTATCAAATTAAGACAACTTTTAAAACTGAGTTTGCGGGGCATTACCGTTAAAGGGAAAACCTTAAAAAAAGTAAAAAAAATGATACTAAATCTCCCTACTTTAGAGGGGTTTGATGGTGTGTTGGAATTGCTGAATATATTAAATTGTCTTTCCAAAAGCAACGACATTGAATTGTTGGCAAGCCCTGGTTACACCAATTCATTAAAAGAAGGCGATACCGAGCGTATGAATAAAGTGTATGCCCACGTGATGAAAAATTTTAAAAAGGAAATGGCTCTTTCAGAATTGGCGGTTTTGACCAACATGACGCCAACATCTTTTAGTCGGTATTTTAAAATGCATGCCAACAAAACGTTTTCTGAATTTGTGAGCGAAATACGAATTGGCCATGCTTGCAAACTGCTTATTGAGAAAAAAATGAACGCCTCACAAGCTTGTTATGCAAGTGGTTTCAGAACCTTGTCTAATTTTAATAGGCAGTTTAAAACCATTACAAAAAGATCGCCCATAGCTTATAAGAAAGAGTATGGTGTGTAATATTTTGTGCTTTATGTTTATAAGAAAAATACGATAAATATAATGTTAAGAAATCAGGCTGTTCTAACTGACACATATTGATGAATAATAAAACGATATGAAGTTGATAGATTTCATTTTATTAATAGTTTTACTGTGACTAAATGTATAATTTTATATTTGTAAATATAGTTTATGCTACAACCAAACGAAAGCCAACAAACAACTAGATTGTCTTACACTTACCAAAAAAAACTAAAACAATGAATTTACAAAAACGCACATTTAAACTATGGATGTCTGTGTTATTGGTTTTGCCCATTTTTGCAATTTATGCGCAGCAAAACAAAACACTTTTTAAACTTTTGCCGACCTCACAATCGGGAATAGATTTTAACAATCAACTTTTTGAAAGTGATACGCTTAATATTTTAAACCAAGCCAATATTTACAATGGTGGCGGTGTGGGTATTGGCGATTTTAATAATGATGGACTCATGGATGTTTATTTTGCCGCCAATATGATGTCCAATAAACTATACCTTAACAAAGGTGCTATGAGGTTTGATGACATCACCAAAACAGCAAAGGTTGATGGGCAAGGCAGATGGTGTACTGGTGTGGCAGTTGTTGATATTAACAATGATGGTTGGCAGGATATTTATTTGTCCGCTTCCTTTCGTAGCGATTCAAAGCGCCGTACGAACCTTTTGTACATCAATGAAGGGGTAAATAAAAAGGGCATTCCTGTGTTTAAAGAATCGGCTGTAGCTTACGGGCTTGCCGATAATGGGTTTAGCACCCAAGCGTACTTTTTTGATTATGACAAAGATGGTGATTTGGACATGTACCAAGTAACCAACGAAATATACGACCCTAAAACCCCAATTTATTATAGGGCAAAATTAACAGATGGTACCGCAGAAAACACAGACCGTTTATATAGAAATAATGGCAATGGCACGTTTACCAATGTTTCAAAAGAGGCTGGAATTTCCATAGAAGGTTGGGGGCATGCGGCATCCATCACGGATATTAATTTTGATGGTTGGCCAGATATTTATGTGGCAAACGATTTTATATCCAATGATCTGTGTTACATCAATAATAAAAACGGTACGTTTACAAACCGCTTGGACGACTATTTTAAACATACCGCTTGGAATGCTATGGGGACTGATGTGGTAGATATTAATAATGATGGCTTTGTAGATGTTATTTCATTGGAAATGCTTCCTGAAAACAACTTGCGTAAAAAAAGAATGTTGAGCGGGAATGAATATTATAACTACATCAATAATAATCAGTATCAATACAATCACCAATACGTTCGTAATATTCTTCAAATAAATAGTGGGCCTACGCCAAATGGTGAACCTGTTTTTGATGATTTGGGCTTTATGGCAGGCGTTTACCAAACAGATTGGAGTTGGTGTCCGCTTGTTGCAGATTTTGATAATGATGGCTATCGGGATATGATCATTACCAATGGTCTTCCGCGCGACGTCACGGATCTTGATTATATTGCTTATGATAATGGGCAAAGTGGGCGCGCACAGAGTTACACACTTGCC
>CAXBNH010000096.1:0-10048 GCA_963976905.1 uncultured Algibacter sp. | reverse complement strand
ATGCCATAACGGTCGCGCAAATCTACCCAAACAATAAATCCTTTATCTCTTGATTTTTGAACCCAACCCGCTAGAGTTACTTGTGTGTTGATATTTGCAGCATTTAATTCACCGCAATTATGACTTCTGTACATAGTGAAAAATTGAGGTGCAAAAGTAAAGAATTATTTCCATAATCGGAATAAGATTACTGCTTTCACTTCGACTTCGCTCAGTGACCGTTCGTGAGTGACAATTTCAATGGTTTCCAACAAATCTATTGAAGGTTTTTTCAAGTTATATCAAGACAGGACAATTATAAAAATGAAAAAGCCACGAACCTATCGTGGCTTTTTCGGGCTAATAATCGAGTTAACACACAATCAATTATACTATGCGATTATCTGAGTGGGAAACTTCCAAAGTGTTGGTATCTTCTATTTTGGCAATTCTATCTTTGTAAAGCCACATTTTGAACCTGGTCACTAAATAGAATAATATAGGTACTACTATTAATGTTAGGAATGTGGCAACGAACAGGCCGTAAATAACCGTCCAAGCCAATGGTCCCCAAAAAATCACGTTATCACCACCCATATAAATATGTGGGTTGAATTCACTAAACAAGGTAAAGAAGTTGATGTTTAAGCCTATGGCCAACGGAATCAAGCCTAAAATGGTTGTGATGGCCGTTAAAAGTACGGGGCGTAAACGTGCTTTTCCGCCTTTAACAATAGCTTCAAGCAATTCTTCATTTTCTATATAGGCATCTTCTTCAAAATTGTGTTCGGCTTTCTTTCTGTCAATCAATAATTGGGTGTAGTCGAGTAGTACCACCCCATTGTTAACTACGATTCCCGCGAGGGAGATAATCCCCATCATGGTCATCATAATGACGAATGAGGCTCCTGTAATAACAATGCCGCCAAACACGCCTATTAAACTGAGGAAAATGGCAATCATAATGATACCCGGTTTTGAAACGGAATTGAATTGGAATATCAAAATGAAGAATATCAATCCTAGACCTGTGAAAAAAGCGCCCATTAAAAAGGCCATTTGCTTATTTTGTTCTTCTATTTGACCAGTATAATCTGTTGAAACGCCTTCTGGCATTTGGTCAAATCCTTGCATTTCGTGTTGGATTTGCGATACAATAGCGCCAGCATCTGTAAACCCAGGTGCCAAAGCAGAATACAAAACAACCACACGTTTTACATCTTTGTGCTTGATGGCACTAAACCCAGAACTGTTGTTTTGATTGGCAACCGCAGATACGGGAATTTCTTTGATTTGTCCAGATGCCATATCTCTAAACGTTATTTTCTGATTGAAAATAGCGCTGGTATTATATCTATTTTCTTCATTGAAACGCACGTAGATATCATAATCTTCACCATCTTTTTTGTAAACACCGGCTTTAGCACCAAAAATGGAGTTACGCAATTGTTGACCTACTTGACCTGAATTGATGCCCAGCTCGCCTGCTTTTTTTCTATCCACATGCACTTGCATGGAAGGTTTTGATTTGTTGACATCAATTTTCAATTCATCAATACCTTGAATATTCTTTGTATTGATAAAATCGCGCATTTTTTCGGCCGTGGTTATCAATTCAGAATAATCTTTGCCTTCCAATTCTATATTAATGGGATAGCCTACTGGAGGTCCTGCGGCATCTTTTTCAACAGAAATGGCAACTCCGGGATAAATATCCTTAAGAGCTTTTTGTACTTTTTTAAGCAATTCTTGACTGTCGGCCCCTTCTCTATATTTGTACTCGCGCATGGTGGCGGTAATTTTTCCGCGATGTGGCATTTCGGCAGCAGAACCGCCATCAGTTTGTGGGTTTCCGGCACCTTCGCCCACTTGTGATACGGCACTCTCCGTCAAGAAATTATAGTCGCCATTTTTGTAAGCATCATCATTGATGATTTTATATACGCGCTTTTCAATATCTTTTGTAATGGCATTGGTTTTTTCAATGTCCGTACCTTCAGGGTATTCTATGTAAACGATGATTTGATTGGGTGTGTTGTCAGGGAAAAACTCAACCCCAGTACGCTGGCTGGCCACAGAGGCTCCAAAGCCTACAAATGCTATGATAAGCAAAACAAATGTTCCTATGGTGATGAATATAGGTTTTCTGCCACTTAAAGCGGCGCGCAATGTTCTTTCATAAAGATTTTCGTAACGTGGTAAGGTTTTGTTTTGGAACCTGTTTGATAATTTCCTTAAGAACAATCTGTAAACCCAAAGCAATATTACCGTTACAATCATTAAAGTGCCCAAGCCCCTATAACTACCTCCAAAAAATAGGATTAATAACCCGATGCTTCCAAAGATTATCGAAATTCTGATAATTTGTTTTAAGGGCATATTTTTGTCCTCAGTAGTCATAAATTGTGATACCATGACCGAGTTGAAAAAGATGGCCACAAACAAGGATGAGCCTAAGACAACAGATAATGTTATAGGGAAATATTTCATAAACTGCCCCATGACTCCTGGCCATAAACCTAAAGGAATAAAGGCCGCTACGGTGGTTGCCGTAGAAATAATAATAGGGAAAGCGATTTCACCAATGCCTTTTTTGGCGGCCTCAATTCTGTTCATGCCTTCGTCTTCCATCAAACGGTACACGTTTTCAACTACCACTATGCCATTATCTACAAGCATGCCCAAGCCCATAATGAGACCGAAAAGAATCATGGTGTTCATGGTGTAGCCCAAGGCGTTTAATATCATGAGGGACATGAACATGGACATGGGTATGGCAAACCCAACAAACAGAGCATTTTTAAATCCTAGAAAGAATAATAAAACGGTCACTACCAGAATGATTCCAAAAATGATGTTGTTTACCAAATCATCTACTTGCCCGATGGTTTGGGAAGATTGGTCGTTGGCAATGGTTACTTTTAAATCTGGCGGAAACACATTTTCAATAGCATCTTGAACAATTATCTGAATTTGTTCTGCAGCTGCCACCATGTTTTTCCCTGCACGTTTTTTAACGTCTAGCATGACTACAGGCTCACCAAATTCCCTTGCGTAAGTGGTTTTATCTTCATCTTTAAAGTAAACTTCAGCTACATTTTTAAGATAAATGGAATTGCCATTTTCAGATTTTACCACAAAGTTTTCCAATTCTGCTGGATCTTCAATTTCTCCTATCACACGAATGGTACGGCGTTGCCCGCTTGTAATTAAATTACCCGCAGACATGGTCATGTTTTCTCTGCTAATACTATTTATTATATCATCAAAGCTTACCTGAGCGGCCATCATTTTATAAATATCTAACAAACTCAAATCGAACACATTAGGCTCTACCTTGGCACCGTTAAAGGTTGGCCAATCTTCGCCTGAGGTTTCAGAATCTACTTCGTCTTTCACTTTTTGTTTGGCAGCTTCTACGGATATGTTTTCATCAAATTCCACAACAACGATGGAGTAATCTTCTTGTGAGGTTGAGGTGATTTCCACCACATTGCTAACGGTTTTTAGCTTATCCTCAATAGGGTCTGTGATGAGTTTTTCAATATCCTCGGCCGTATTTCCGGGATATACTGAACTGATGTATATTTTGGTTTCCTTGATTTCCGGAAAGCTTTCGCGGGGCATACTAAAATAGGCACCGGTACCCAGTATAAGTATCAAAGCAATCAACACATACATGGTAGTTTTGTTGTTGATGGCCCAAGAGGATAGTCCAAACTCTTTATCTACTTGTTTTTTCTTTTTAGTCATTAGATATTAGTCGTTAGTCGTTAGTTTTGTTGTCGTTAGATTTTAAGTATTTTTGAAGTCCTGAAGTCATTTTTGATAGTTCTTAAAGTTGTAGCCTATTTGCATAATCATCTTCGTGGTTTATATCGTTCAATCTTTTAGCAATGGTTGAACATACTACACATTCTTTTATAGAGCCATTTGAAATATTCAAAAACCTATTAAATTGAGCATTAGTGTCTCCTGAGCCTTCAGCAATATTTAATGCAATAGAAATAGATGCTTTTCTAAATTGAGAACTTAAAGCATAAACTTCACTTTTAGGAAAATTATTTGTTGACTTATATCTGCTATCAATAAAATCTAAGGCTTTTTGATAAACTTTTAAATCTTCAAAGCTGAATTTAATTTCTTTCATAATTTTTGTTGTTAATTTTCTAAAGACTAATGTCTAAAAACTAAAGCCCTTTTATTATTTTCACTTCCTGTCCATCCTTCACACTTCTTGCGCCTTCATCAATAATTTCTTCGCCGTTCTCAACACCAGATAGCACTTCAATAAAATCGCCTTGTGTTTTTCCTGTTTCAATAATCACGCGTTTTGCTTTTGCCACGCTGTCATTTTTATCGGTAATGGTGTAAACGTATTGTTGGCCTTCTGCATTTTCAGAAATGATGCTTTGCGGGATTAAAATCGCTTTATCACTGGTATAATCGTTTATTTTGAGTTTTGCCGTTAAATTTGGTTTGATGTTATTATCCTTATTAGGTACAGCAACTTCAACTTTAAAAGTTCTGTTGGCAGGGTTGATAAAATTTCCTGCTTGACGGATTTTTGCATCCAAGCTTGTGCCAAGAATAGGGAATTCCACCTGTACATTTTTTCCGGGCGTTACATTGGAGATATAGCGTTCTGGTACATCGGTTTCAATGTACATGTCATCTAGGTTTACAATTCTGAAAAGTGCGGATTGTCCAGGTGACACAACGCTTCCTTGGTCTGTAATCACATCATCAATTGTGCCTGAAAACGGTGCTTTTACAATGGTTTTCCCTATTTGTTGTTTTAATTGCTTTACAGACTCCTCTTGAGCTTGGTAAGCTGATTTTGCTTGTAAAAACTGAATTTCACTACCTATTTTTTGTTCCCATAAGCGTTGTTGGCGTTCATAAGTGGTTTTGGCCAAATCAGCCTGAATTTGCAATTGCGCTACTTGTTGGCTCAATCCGCCATCATCAATTTTTGCAAGGGTCTGCCCTTTGCTTACTTTCTGGCCTTCTTTTACATAAACTTGGGTCAGCGTACCTGAATACTCTGGATAAATCACCAAATTTTGTTTGGTGCTTACGCTTCCTTGCAACTCAACATAGTGTGTAAAAACAGCTTCTTTTGCGGCAAAGGTTGTGATTAAAGGAATTTTTTCTTGTGGATCCAATTCTTTTATTTTTTTCTCGAGAAGCTTTAATTGGGCTGCTATATCTTGCTGTTGAGCATCTAAATCTGTTTTTCGTTGTCTTATTTGCTCTAAATTTTCTGAAGCGATGACATCTTCAACAGATTTTTTCTTGTCGCCCCCACAAGAGGTTAACGTTAGGGCACTTACTAAAATGAGGTATATATATTTCATAGTGGTTAATTTTGGATATTTAATATGTTTTTAAGGGTTGCTTTTTTGTTGATGACGTCTATAATGGCTTGTAAATATTCTTGTTGGCTATTGTAAAGTTGCATTTGTGCTTGCCTTAACTCAAAACTGCTGGCAATACCTTCTTTGTATTTGATGGTGTTTTTCTTTTCAATTTTTTCTGCCAACACTAAGTTTTTTTGTTTGTTGGTGTAGGTGTCTATAGCTAAAGTGTATTCGTTTTTAGCGTTTTTAAAATCCAATTCCAGTTGGTCTTCTTTTATATCGAAATTGTTTTTGGCAATATCCCATTCAATTCTGGCTTTTTCACGTTTGGCCCTGCCTCCAAAAGAGCTGAATATGGGCACGGTTAAACTCACACCGGCAACCGATGTAAACAACCAATCTTGTTCTTTTTTGAAATAAGTTGAAAATTTATCGCTGTACCCTAAATAATTTGAGTTTAAAAAGGCATTTAGTTTTGGTAATTGTTCTGATTTTTCAAGTTTGTATTCCAATTCTTTGCTCACAACTTCATTGGCAGCAATTTTATAATCAATGTTATTTGAAACGGGGAAATTCGTACTTATCAAATCCAAAGAAATGTTCTCTAAAATTAAAGTATCCAAATTATCAGTTAAAGCAATAGTCTCATTGGGGTCTATGCCTAGCAACACTTTTAAATAGCCTTTTGAAATCACAAATAAGGTTTCCAGATTTTTAAGATTGATTTCCAAACTAGAAAGTGTAAGTTGCAATTGCTCCACATCTTCTTCTTCAGTCAAACCGTTTTCATAGATTTTTTTGGTTTCATCTAGGTTTGATTTTAGCACACTAATGTTATTTTTCATAATTTCAACACTCTCTTTGGTAAGCAAAGCGTTGTTGTAGGCACTCACCACAGAGGTTTCAATCTCGTTGATGGTTTTTTCCTTGGCGTTTTCAGAAATCTCTAAAAACACTTTATTGGATTGCAAGCCTACAATATAGCCACCATCAAATAGCAATTGGGTTACTGAAATACTTGGTGTCATGCTATGTTTTGGGAACAAAAACAGAAAAGGGTTATCTGGCTCAAATGATGAGGTGTCAAAAGGACGTTTTATATTGTTTGCATATTCAATAGTGCCATTTATTTGTGGTAATCCGCGCGATGTTGTTTCCCATACCTGTTGTTGGGCAGCAAGAATGTTTAAGTCGGCATTTTTAATGTTCCTGTTGTTTTCCAAGGCATAATCTACGGCTTCGTTCAATGAAAAGCTTTTGGGGATGTCTTGGGAAAATATGGCAATGGAGACTAATAAACTAAAGAGCGTAATTAGTTTGTTTTTCATTTTATGGTTGATTAGAATTTATATAATTATTTACTGTTTCTAGGCCTTTTGGCGTGCAAATACCACGCAAATGGTATTCAATATAATTGCTCATGAGCATGCTGGTGGGGAATTTATCTTCCGGAAATAAATCTTTGTCTTTAATAATTTGCATGGTATTGAAATAAATTCTCGAAATAAAATCCACATGAATCGTATCCCTGTAAAGTCCAAGCGCTACACCTCTTTTCAAATTGTTTGTTACGCAATCTTGCATGACGCAGAATTGTTGGTTTTTAAGGTTTTTGAAAATCTTTGGATAATATTTTTGCAATTGATATTCTGGCGATGATTTTTCATCTTTAAGATAGTTGGCCACAAATTGTTTGATGCTGTAAATTTCTTCAATAGGATTGCTATTAGAAGAAATGATCTGGTCAATGCCTTGCGAAATAGACTGAAAAACGTGCAAGGTGGAAGCTTCCACTAATTTCGTTTTATTATCAAAATGCTGATAAATGGTTTTTTTGGATACGCCCAAAGTATTGGCAATATCATCCATCGTCACGCTTTTAAACCCGTAGTTTAAAAATAAATCTGTAGCGCCTGTTAATATTTTCTCTCTCATAATCGGGTGCAAATATAGTCACGGAAACTTTAAAAACAAAAAAAGTTTCCAAAGTTTTTAAATAAAATAACTATTTAGAAACAATAATTTTAAATACCAGATTGTTTTTGTGGCTTTTTTGCTAGAATATTAGCATTTGTTCCTGTTGTGAAATCTGCATTTCCATTCTTCCTTGAATTTTGTGCGTTCTTCTGGCGACATATTTTTTATTTTGCTTATAAACTGTTTTTTTCGCATGCCATGATTGCGATTTCCACATTTTGAAAAACCACCAAACAGTATTTTACTTAATATCAAAATACCCATGGCTTGCCAATAAGTTATGGTTTTTACATAAATAATATCGGGCAAAATGGCATTCCAAAGCCACATTACAATAAGCGTAAGCCCAAATAGTATTAATAAAGGAACTAAAAAAAAGAGTTTTCTTTTTGATCTGAATTTTTGATTCATAATAATGTTTTTAATCGTTGTTTAAGTCTTGGTACAGTAGTTTAAGTCTTAGCCTTAAATGTTTAACGGCATAAGATTTTCTACTTATAATGGTTTTGATATTTTCATCTTCTTCGTTGGCAATTTGTTGAAGCGTTTTGTTATTGAACTCATTTTCTACATATACCATACGTTGTTTGTCTGGAAGTTCATCAAGAGCGTTTAAAAGTGTTTGCCAAATGTCATTTTGAAAAAGTTTTAACTCTGGTGATTCAAGATCCATCAACAAAATATCTTTAATTATTAATGTTTCGTTGTCGTCTTCATAAGTGTAATCTTCTAGGTTTTTTGTTTTCTTTTTTCGGTAATTATCGGTTATCTTATTGCGTGTTACCGAAAACAGCCAATTACTAATGTTTACAATGTCTGATATATTGGTAAGATTGCTAAGTTGAAACCAAACTTCCTGCAAAATATCTTCGGCATCTTCCATGCTTCTAACTTTTGGCTTTATGAAAGACATAAGTTTTTCGCTATACTTGTTTACGGTATGCGAAATGATATTTTCCTTTTCTTGTTTGGACATAGTAAAGGGTTCTGGTGGCCTCATGTAGTATTAAGACGAATGAAACCGTATTTTACTTTAAATTATTTTGTAAAATTAGAGTAAGCCATTAATATGTTTTTATAATTCCCGCTATAATTAGGTTGTTATTATTAAGGCTTTTCATGTATTTTTGCCAAATGCAGAACGTAAAATTTTATCAAGAGGCATTTACTTCGCATTTAGGAAGTTTTGCCAAAAAGCGTGAACCAGCTACATTGTACACTCCTATAAACTACATTTTGCAATTGGGAGGAAAACGCTTGCGCCCCGTTTTAACATTGATGACTGCCGATATTTTTAATGGTGATTATAAAAAAGCCTTAAACGCAGCTTTAAGCATAGAGGTGTTCCATAATTTTTCGTTGGTACATGATGATATTATGGACGATGCGCCGTTGCGCCGAGGCAAAGCAACCGTGCATGAAAAATGGGATATCAATACTGGTATACTCTCTGGCGATGCCATGCTGATCATGGCCTACCAATTGTTCGAGAATTATGAGCCTGTTATTTTCCAATCACTCGCAAAACTATTCAGTAAAACTGCTTTGGAGGTCTGTGAAGGCCAGCAGTACGATGTTGATTTTGAAATAAGAAACAATGTTGCCGTTCCAGAATATTTAAAAATGATAGAATATAAAACTGCTGTTTTGATGGGTGCTGCCATGAAAATGGGTGCTATTGTTGCCAATGCCTCGGAAAAAGACCAAAATAGCATCTATGAGTTTGGTAGAAATCTGGGGATAGCTTTTCAACTGCAAGATGATTATTTGGATGCGTTTGGGGATCCTGAAACGTTTGGGAAGCAAGTGGGTGGCGATATTATCGAGAACAAAAAAACCTATTTGTATTTGAAGGCTTTGGAGTTTTCTGTTGAAGAAGATAGACTTACATTAAATGATCTGTACACATTGGATTCTTACGATAATGATACTAAAGTTAATAGAGTTAAACAAATTTTTAAAACTTCAGGAGCTTCTGATATTACTCAGAAAGAAATTGAAAATTACACGAATAAAGCGTTTTCAGTTCTTGAATCTTTAAACATTTCAGAAGAAAAAAAGCAGCTTTTAAAAGCATTTGGCAACCAATTAATGAATAGGACCGTTTAATGAATTTACCAACTACTTTTGATGATTTAATTGAAGAGGCCAATCAATTGCATTTGTACAAAAAACTCATCAACCAGTTTAATAAAGATTTTCTTTTAGCAAACATCGATTTGGATTTCCATGAAGACATACTGCCGTCTAGTTTGAAATTTATCCTTCATGAAACGGTCTATAAGCTTATTCAGGAAAAATTCACAGAATATCTCAATCTGCTTTATATTATTGACGTTTCAGAAAAACAAGTCAAGGCTTTGGATGGAGAGGATACATTGAAGTTATCTGAATATGTGTCGTTTTTAATTTTAAAACGCGAATGGCAAAAAGTGTGGTTTCGAAGTCAATATTAATTTAGAATACATGCACGATAATTATATAGAAGACCAAACATTTAAAGGTATTGATTTTTCAGAAACCACTTTGTTAAAAGGTGAGTATGACAATTGTACGTTTATAAATTGTGAGCTTTCTAATGTAAATCTTTTAGGATTTCAATTTTTAGAGTGCGAATTTATAGCCTGTAATTTAAGTTCGGCAAATTTGAGTGAAACCGGGTTTCAAAATGTGGTTTTCAAAGATTGTAAAATGTTGGGTTTGTTATTTGAAACCTGTAACCCGTTTGG
>CAXBNH010000095.1:0-10060 GCA_963976905.1 uncultured Algibacter sp. | reverse complement strand
TGGTGGAAAGCCATGGTGCAGATGAATGATAATATTGTGGGCATCGATTCCGCTATATTCATGCATCCCACCACTTGGAAAGCGTCTGGGCACGTTGATGCTTTTAATGACCCGTTAATAGACAACAAAGATTCGAAAAAGCGTTACAGGGCCGATGTATTGATTGAAGATTATTGTGCTAAAATTGAGGCAAAGATTGACAAAGAAGTTGAAAAAGCTGAAAAACGTTTTGGAGATGCTTTCAATAAAGCCGAGTTTGTTTCTACAAACGGACGTGTTTTAGGCTACCAAGAAAAAATAGACAGTACGCTTTCGCGCATGGCAAAATCTTTGGAAAATGAAGATTTGGCGGATGTGAAGTTGCTTATAGAAGAATTGGAAATCGCTGATCCATTAACAGGAAGCAGAAATTGGACCGATGTGAAGCAGTTCAATTTAATGTTTGGCACGAAGTTAGGGGCTTCCGCAGAAAGTGCGATGGATTTATATTTACGCCCCGAAACGGCTCAAGGTATTTTTGTGAACTTTTTGAACGTTCAAAAAACGGGACGTATGAAAATACCTTTCGGAATTGCACAAACAGGAAAAGCTTTTAGAAATGAGATTGTTGCAAGACAATTTATTTTTAGAATGCGTGAGTTTGAACAAATGGAAATGCAATTTTTCATTAAACCAGGCACTCAAAAAGAATGGTTTGAGCATTGGAAAGAAACCAGAATGAAATGGCATTTATCTCTGGGAATGGGCAGTGATAATTACCGTTTTCACGATCACGAAAAATTGGCGCATTATGCAGATGCCGCCACCGATATTGAATTCAAATTCCCATTTGGGTTTAAGGAATTGGAAGGCATCCATTCCCGAACCGATTTTGATTTAAGTCAGCATGAAAAATTCTCTGGAAAAAAACTACAATATTTTGATACCGAAGAAAATAAAAATTATGTGCCGTATGTATTAGAAACCTCTATTGGTTTGGACCGAATGTTTCTAGCTGTGTTCTCAAATTCATTGGTTGAAGAAGAGCTTGAAAACGGAACAACACGAACCGTTTTAAGATTGCCAGCGGTTTTAGCACCGATAAAAGCGGCCGTATTACCATTGGTTAAAAAGGATGGTTTACCAGAAGTCGCAAAACAAATCGTAGAAGATTTAAAATGGGATTTTAATGTGGATTATGATGAAAAAGATGCGGTTGGCCGCCGTTACAGAAGGCAAGATGCCAACGGTACACCATTTTGTATTACGGTAGATCACGATACTTTGGAGGACAACACGGTAACCATTCGTCATAGAGATTCCATGGATCAACAACGTGTTAAAATTGAATATTTACGGGATATTATTAAACAAGAAGTAGATGTGCGTTCTTGGTTGATGAAAATGTGAATTCCTGCGAAACAGGAATCTTATCAAAAAACCTACGAGAGCTAAATTCAAAATTGAACTGAAAAAAGCTGGATTATTCGTTTTTAACTTATAATCCGGTTTTGTTTATATACTAATCTGTCTATCAATTTGTTGTTCCAGAGAAATAAACGTTTCCGTTCTTGAAACTCCAGAAATAGATTGGATTTTTTCGTTTAGCAAAAACATGAAATGTGCATTGTTTTTGCAAGCTATTTTAACAAAAATATTCCATTGCCCCGTCGTGCAATGGCATTCCAGAATCTCCGGAATTTTTTTAAGCAGTTTTATGGCCTCTACATTGGTCATGCTTTTATCCAAAAAAATGCCCACATACGCCAAGGTAGAATAACCCAATACTTGTGGGTTTACAGTCAATTTGTATTTTGAAATCAATTTTGATTTTTCAAGTTTTTTAAGCCGTTGATGGATGGCGGCTCCAGAAATACCCACGTTTCTGGCAATTTCTAAAATAGGTGTTCTGGCATCTTCCATTAAGGCGCGAAGTATTTTTTTGTCAATCCCATCAATGGTTAGAGTACTGTCTTTTTGTTTCATCTGTTTCTGTTTATACTTATGGTTTTTAATTGTCAGATGTAACATTCTATAATCTTTATTAAAGATTGTTCTTTTGGTTTGAATGTTTCATAAAGCTTTCAATCTAAAACATAAAAATACTAAAAGCATTGTGATTTGAAACATTAAGCAGAAATATTCACTTTTATTTTTGGTTCTGTGAGCGAAGTGGTCTTAAGTCTTTTATCGGACAATAATATTTCCAATACTGAAAATTGTTGCCTATTTTCGTTTATTGAAAAAATCTTTTTAAAAATGCATTAAAATGACCAATAAAACGCTATTGATAACGGCTTCTTTTTTAGGATTAACAAGTATTATTTTGGGGGCTTTTGGTGCGCATGGATTGAAGGCCTTGATTTCTGCGGAATCTTTGCAAACCTTTGAAACGGGCGTGAAGTATCAAATGTACCATGCTCTATTACTGCTGTTTGTGGGCGCTACACCTTTAATTTCGCTTAAAGCGAAAAAAACAATTTTCTATTTGATAGTTGTGGGCTGGTTGTTTTTCTCAGGTTCTATTTATGGTTTGGCAACTAATGATTTGTCGAGCTTTGATTTTAAAAGTATTGGTTTTATTACACCTATTGGCGGTTTGTTGCTTATTTTGGCTTGGGTAGTTTTGATTATGGATTTTTTTAGAAATAAATAAGCAAAGGGTAAAAATATAAAAGCTCGATTTTTAATAAACCGAGCTTTGTTGGTTGTAATTAATCTGATTTTTTAGTGAAGCTGAAGCATCATAAAAAGATTAAAGTATAATAATCAAAAGTAAAATAATGATAATGGCACCACTGGAAATATAAAGTCCGTTTCCTGAGCGTCTTACGGCTTTTTTCATGTCACGGACTTCTTTGCGTAATGCTTTCTTTTCATCACGGCTTAAATGAGATCGATCCATGTCTTTTATTTCGTTAAGGCGATCAATCATGGTTTTGATTTCTGCAGGAATCTCATTAGCATGTGTTGCGGTATGTGTTGGCGGTTTTTCAGTGGCCATAATAGTATTGGGAAATACGCCAAATGATAGTAGCATCATCGCGATGCAAAGCACTTTTTTGTTCATAATGTGGATTTTTTAAGTGTTAGTTTTATAAATATACAATTTTTATAAAATGTTTACATTGGTCTTGCATATTAAAATTGACGCAATAAAACAAAAAAGGGATGATTTTAAATAAATCACCCCTTTTCAAATTTTTATAACATACGGCTATTTTCCTTTATTAGCCTGTTCTATGTATTTTTCCAATGCCATGGTCATTGAAGGTGTTTCGGGTGTTGGTGCGGCAATATCCACACGCAATCCTTTTTCTTCAACCGCTTTAATGGTGGTGTTCCCAAAAACAGCGATGCGTGTTTCGTTTTGTTTAAAATCCGGGAAGTTTTGAAACAAAGATTCAATACCTGAAGGACTGAAAAACACTAACACATCATAGGAAACATCTGCTAAATCTGAAAGATCGCTCACTACGGTTTTGTAAAAAGTGGCCTGTTTCCAGTTAACCCCCAAAGTGTTTAATGTTTCTGGTACCTCGTCTTTTACTTTATCGGTATTTGGTAACAGAAATTTTTCGTCTTTATATTTTTTGATCAAAGGCGAAAGTTCAGAAAAAGAACGTTTGCCAACATAAATTTTTCGTTTTCTGTATACCACATATTTTTGTAAATAATATGCAACGGCTTCAGATTGGCAAAAGTATTTCATGGTGTCGGGCACTTTGAAACGCATTTCATCAGCGACTCTAAAAAAGTGATCTACGGCATTTCTACTGGTCAAAATAATGGCAGTATAATTTTTTAAATCTACTTTTTGTTGTCTAACATCTTTTGCAGGAACGCCTTCTACATGAATAAATGGTCTGAAATCTATTTTTACCTTTTGTTTCTCTTGAAGCTCAAAATATGGGGAGTTTTCAATTTTAGGTTCAGGTTGAGAGACTAAAATGGTTTTCACTTTCATAGGCACAATTAGGAATTAATTACTTTATATAAAATGATATAAGGTGCAATTTCAAGAGCGCAAAGATACAAAATAAAATAAAACAAGTTTGGTTTTATTAAACTTTGGTGTTCTTTAAACGAGATGATTAACCCGATGAGGTTGATAATTAACAGAAAAATAACAGCCATGTAAATATGGGTTAACGTTGGGCTGATGCTGAATATTAATACGGCATTTATCGGAATCAATAAAACGCCTAAAAAATTTTTATAAGTAATTTTTTGAAACAAGTATTGGTCTATCAGTTTGTCAATTTCAAAAAGACTCCCAATCAGTCTTTCAGAAAGCACTTTTATTAAAATAACCGCACCTGCACCAACAATAAGTTTAAATAGGATGTTGATATTAGTTGTTTTATAATCAATAAGTTGCCTGTATATTATGAAGCAAAATATAGCTACTGAAATAATCAGGTTAATAAATAAAAGCGCATCAAATTTATCTAAGAATTTTTGGTCTCGTATATAGATTTTTAAATAATTGGAGTTTCCTAAAACGGACATGAATTCGTCAAACCGTTTGGGATATATTAGTTTTGTAACACCAATAAACACCAATCCTACGACCATTAAGATTGTAAATAATTCATTTGAAGCAACGTGTCTTAGCATGCCATAAAATTATTATAAATATTAACAACCATAGGATAATTATTGGCTTATATTTAAAAAAAATAATCTTTTAATAATGTACATTTGCTGAAATTATGTGTTTTGGGAAGAAATCGCATGCTATAAAAAAAGCAAACGATTACTTTTAAAGTCACAAATGAACTAAAAAAACGATAAATCAAACGAATGAAAAACGCTCTTGTTATCATTCCAACATACAACGAAATTGAAAACATTGAAGCCATTATCAGGGCTGTGTTTTCTCAATCAAACGATGTTCATGTGCTTATTGTAGATGATAGTTCACCAGATAAAACGCCTGAAAAGGTAAAAGAACTTCAAAAAGAGTTTTCAAACAGATTGTTTTTGGAGTTGAGAAATGAAAAATCTGGTTTAGGCACCGCGTATATCCATGGTTTTAAGTGGGCGTTAAATAAAACATACCAATATGTTTTTGAAATGGATGCTGATTTTTCACATAATCCAGACGATTTGCAAAAACTGTACAATGCTTGTGCTTTGCAAGGTGCCGATGTGGCTATTGGTTCGCGTTACGTTACGGGCGTGAATGTGGTCAATTGGCCCATGGGAAGAGTGCTCATGTCTTATTTTGCATCCAGATATGTGCGGCTGATCACAGGTATGAAAATACATGACACCACCGCTGGCTTTGTCTGTTACAAGCGAACGGTTTTGGAGACTTTAAATTTGAATAAAATTAAATTTGTTGGGTATGCCTTTCAAATAGAAATGAAATTTAAGGCCCATCTTAAAAAGTTTGAAATTATTGAAGTGCCGGTTATTTTTACAGATAGAACCAAAGGAGAGTCCAAATTAAGCTCAGGTATTATTTCTGAAGCTATTTTTGGTGTTATTTCCATGAAACTTAAAAGTTTATTTAAGAAGTAGAAATTTATGCAATTAAAAACAACACTTATAAAAAATGCCCACATTGTAAATGAGGGGACTATTTTTAAAGGCGATTTATTGATAGAAGGCGAATTGATTAAAGAGATCAGTGAGTCGATAAGTGCAAAATCATCAGACGTGCACGTTATTGATGCCGAAGGCAAGTATATTTTGCCAGGAGCTATTGATGATCAAGTGCATTTTAGGGAGCCGGGTTTAACACAAAAAGCCTGTATTGAAACTGAAGCAAAAGCAGCGATCGCAGGTGGTATTACGTCTTTTATAGAAATGCCGAATACCAATCCGCAAACCACGACCATTGAAAAACTGGAAGAAAAGTTTGCCATTGCTTCCAGAACATCTGCTGCCAATTACTCATTTATGTTTGGGGGCACAAACGATAATTTGGATGAAATTTTAAAAGTAGATCCACATCAAGTAGCAGGGTTGAAATTGTTTTTAGGCTCATCCACAGGAAATATGTTGGTAGATAATCCAGAGGTTATAGAAAACATTTTTTCAAAAACAAACTTATTGATATCGGTGCATTGTGAAGATGAGGCCACTATCAAAAAGAATTTTGAAGCCCATCTTGAGAAATTTGGAGAGGATATCCCCATAAAATACCATCCTATTATCAGAAGTGAAGAAGCTTGTTATTTATCGTCTTCAAGAGCCATTGAATTGGCTAAGAAAACAGATGCTAGATTGCATGTATTTCATTTGTCAACAGGAAAAGAAACCGCTT
This sequence comes from uncultured Algibacter sp., assembly GCA_963976905.1. GTDB lineage: Bacteria > Bacteroidota > Bacteroidia > Flavobacteriales > Flavobacteriaceae > Pseudalgibacter. Next base: position 3,804 of record CAXBNH010000095.1, on the reverse strand, counting down.
TGTTTGATAATAAAATTCCACTTAAAGATAAAAAAATCACGGCTGAGGTTTGCATACACCATTTGTGGTTTTCAGATGAAGATTATGATGAAAAAGGCACGCTTATCAAATGGAACCCTGCGGTAAAAACAGCTTCAGACAGAGAACAATTGTGGGAAGCTTTGCTAGATGATAGAATAGATGTGATTGCCACAGACCATGCGCCACATACAATAGAAGAAAAAAATAACGTTTATACTAAAGCACCCTCTGGAGGGCCTTTGGTGCAACACGCATTGCCGGCCATGCTGGAAATGTACCACCGCGGTAAAATTTCCATTGAAAAAGTGGTTGAGAAAATGTGCCATAACCCAGCCATTTTGTTTCAGGTTGAACGTCGTGGGTATATCAAGCCAGGGTATTATGCCGATTTGGTCATGGTAGATTTAAACAACCCTTGGACGGTTAAAAAAGACAATCTTTTGTATAAATGTGGTTGGTCGCCTTTTGAGGGCATTACGTTTAAATCAAGAATTACACATACCTTTGTAAATGGAAGTTTGGTTTACCATAATTCAAAGTTTTATAATTTGAATGCTGCCAAACGATTAACTTTTAACAGATAATGTTACATCGATTTTTAATATTTTTTTGCACCGCACTTTTATTGAGCGCTTGTTATGGCAATAAAAAGCCAGAGAAGCCAGAAAACCTGATTTCAAAAAAAGAGATGGTCAATATTTTGATGGACATAAAAATAATGACATCGGCCAACGGGATAAATAAAGAGATACTTGATGAAAATGGTGTGCATCAAGAAGATTATATCTACAAAAAGTATCATATAGATAGTTTGCAATTTGCTTTGAGCAATGAATATTATTCTCATTACTTGGTGCAATATGAATCTATATATGCCAAGGTAAATGATAGTTTAAGTGTACTGAAAGAATTGTATTTAAAGCAAAATGAACGAGAGGTAAAGAAAAAACGAATACAGGATTCCTTAGCAAAAATAGTTTCAGATACTCTAGTGAGCCAAAAAGAACTTTTGAGAAAAGAAGAAGATTTGGAGTCTGCTGTAAAAGAAATAGAAGGCCTTATTGAGCCTGTTTCTGATAATGATTCCCAACTTCAGTAATACTCTGATCAATCGGTTTAAATTCAAAATCCAATTCAGATTTTATTTTGTTATTGCTATAGTTAGAATTCGTTGTTAATGCTTTTGCAAGGTTTTTTGTTAAAAGCCTCCGTTTTCCTGTTAATTTGTGTTTTAGCCAATCTAGTCTCCAAGCCATGCCCAGAAGCCAAGGTTTTGCCATTTTTAAAGGTGGTTTTGCATCAACAGCTGTTGCTAAAGTTTGTAAAAATTGTTTGTATGTCCAATTTTCAGACACTAAAATAAAAGATTCGTTTTCAATAGGGCTTTTCAAAAGTTGTGTCATAGCAGAAACCACATCTTCAACATCTACAAGTCCTACGGAGCCAGATGTATAATAGGTCATGCCGTTGGCTGCCCTTTTAAATAAACTGCCGCTTCCATAACGCCAAATACCAGCCCCTAAAATAACGCCGGGTTTTACAATTACCACAGGCAAACCTTCTTGAGATGCGCGCCAAACTTCCATTTCTGCACCATATTTTGTAATAGCATATACGTTGTTATCTGCTTCAGGATTCCAATGGGTTTCTTCGGTTGTCGGTTCATTTTTAGGCGGATCGCCCAAAGTGGCCACAGAACTTACATAACATAATTTTTTAACGGCATGTGATAAACACATATTAACCATATTGGCGGTGCCTTCAATATTAGTTTTCCTTAAAAGGTTATATTTATTGGGCTCAAAAGAAACCAAAGCCGCACAATGATAGACGTGAGTAACACCTGCAAAAGCTTCGGTTAATGAAGGGATATCAAGAATATCACCTTCTACCCAATCAATGGCATTAAAAAGGGGGGCAACATTTTCTGTATAAGTTGAAAATACATTTTTAACCTTATCAAGTTTGCGCTTATTTCTGTAAATAGCCCTAACGTTTTCATTATTGCTTACCAATTTGTAAAGTAAATGAGACCCAACCAGTCCCGTGCTTCCTGTAACTAATATCATAGCACTAAAATAATAAATATTCAAAGTATTAGCATAGCATAGAGCGGTATTTAGTTTTTATTAATCAGTAAGTGGGCTTTTTTCTTTAAAAAAATGAGACGAAACTACTCAATGGCTTTGAAACATTAAAACTTTCAACTTTAAACTTAAAGAATTATACATTGATTTTTATCTTTGCCGTAGTTTACTAAAAATAAAGAATAATGATAAAGAATTTTGTTGAAGAATTAACTTGGAGAGGCATGGTACATACCGTAATGCCAGGTGCTGAAAATCACTTACTGGAGACTATGCGCAATGCTTATATTGGTTTTGATCCCACGGCAGATTCTTTACATATTGGCAACTTAGTGCCTATTATGGTATTGGCCCATTACCAACGTTGCGGGCATAAACCGGTTGCTTTGGTGGGCGGTGCAACAGGGATGATAGGCGACCCATCGGGAAAATCTAACGAGCGTAATTTGCTTGATGAGCCTACCTTGCGCCATAATCAAGAAGCCATAAAAAATCAATTGTCGCATTTTTTGGATTTTGAAAGTCAAGCTGAAAATGCTGCTATTCTTGTGAATAATTACGATTGGATGAAAGATTTCTCGTTTTTGGAATTCATTCGCGATGTTGGTAAGCACATTACCGTAAATTATATGATGGCGAAAGATTCTGTAAAAAACAGAATTTCTTCGGAAGAAGCGTCTGAAGGTATGAGTTTTACCGAGTTTACCTATCAATTGGTTCAAGGGTATGATTTTCTTCATTTATATAAAAACAATAATTGCACCATCCAAATGGGTGGGAGTGACCAATGGGGCAATATTACAACAGGCACCGAATTAATTAGAAGAATAGGAAACGGAAAAGGGTATGCCATTACTTGTCCGCTCATTACAAAATCAGACGGTTCTAAATTTGGGAAGTCTGAGGGTGGTAATGTGTGGTTGGACCCCAACAGAACATCGCCCTATAAATTCTATCAATATTGGTTGAATTCCAGTGATGAAGATGCCGAAAAGTATATCAAGATTTTTACTTTTTTATCAGAAGCCAATATTTTGGGTATCATAAAAGAACACCAAGAATCACCACGCTTACGGGTGTTGCAAAAACGCTTGGCGGAAGAAATCACAACCATGGTACATTCCAAAGAAGATTTGGGAAATGCCATAAAAGCAAGTGCCATTCTTTTTGGTAATTCAACCAGTGATGATTTAAAACAGCTGAACGAGCAGACTTTTTTAGATGTTTTTGATGGTGTGCCGCAAACGGAGATTTCTAAATCGGATGTTGAAAACGGTTTGGATGTTATAGCGGCTTTGGCAGAAAAAGGTGGCTTTTTAAAATCGAACAGTGAAGCCAGACGCGCTTTAAAAGAGAATTCCATTTCTGTAAATAAAGAAAAAGTTCAAGAAGGCTACATGATAAGCGAAACCGATTTGATAAACAACAAATTTGTGCTCTTGCAGCGTGGGAAGAAAAATTATTTTGTATTGAGAATGGTGTAGAAAATAAGAAAGCCTGATTTTTCAATCAGGCTTTCTACAACTAACCAACTAAAAAAATTGAATTTTTGTTTTTCTTAGCGTTTATTTGGTCGTGTTTTTCATTGAGAACTTACAAAAAAATAGTTTATTTTTTAGATTCAATAGTTTTCCAATTTTTATCTGCTTTTTTCTTTAATTGATCTGCACCTTCTTTTTGCCACAATTCTAAAGTG
>CAXBNH010000094.1:0-10145 GCA_963976905.1 uncultured Algibacter sp. | reverse complement strand
TAAGGTCACCCATTTTATAATAAGGCTCTTCTTCAATAATCGCATTGTTAACCTCGCCAATATCGCCTAAAACATTGGCACCAATGGTCGTTTCGTAATGCCTTAATGAACGCTTTTGGATATAAAAACCTTCAAATTTTCGCATTTTTTCCTGCAAGGCTGCATAATCTTCTTTAGACATGTGCGGCACCAAAACAGATGGCAACCTAGGAGAATAATGTTTTGCTTTTTGAATGGTTTTCAACAATTCTGCTTTATCTATTTTCAGTAAAGCACAAAACTCAAGCGTATCAAAAGGCTTTACCTCACGAGGAATTAACATCACATCATAAGACGGTTGGTTGGACACCAAAAGCTTACCGCTTCTATCATAAACAAAACCACGTTTGGGATAATCAAAAACCTTTCTAATGGCATTATCCTCATATAAACTTTGATGATTATCTTTATATATTTGCAAGTAGAATAGCCTCGCCATAAAGGTAAGTCCAACAAAAATAATGGTTAAAAGAAGTAAAAATTGTCTCATTTAGATTTTCTGCTAAAAATGATGGTTAGCAAAGCACATAATAAAATAGTAAAAATACTTGAGAATAACGTTTTTTGAAGGATCAAAAGTATTTTTGAAATGCTAAATATTTCTAAAGAAAAAAGAATGAAGTGGTGCACTACCGTTACAAAAACAATGTAGGTTAATTTGGAACCAAAATCCACCATATCAAATTTAATGCTTTGGTATTCATATATAGTACCAAAACTAGACTTTAACAGCACAGGCCTAGCATACGCAATGGCGACTGAGGCTGCAGCATGAATACCTCCAGAATCTAAAAACAAATCGACTGTCAAACCCAAGAGAAAACCTAAAAAAATAAATAAAAGACGATTGTTTTTCACAGGAAACAAGATGATGAACAGGATATAAATATACGGGTTGATATATCCTAAAAAATTAATATGGTTACAGATAAGCACCTGAACAAAAATAAGGACAATAAAGCGGATGCTATTTACTGCTATAACACTATTCATCGCTTTTATTTAATAAGTTGGTAATTTCCGAAATATCTTTGTTTTCAATGATATAAACATGTTCTAAACTAGTCATATCATTGAAAAGTTTAATGTTGATTTCATAGAAATTTTCAGCAATATCCATATGAAAATCGTGAACCGTACCAATCAATATGCCTTTTGAAAAATAGATGACCGCCCCGAGGTTACAATAGTATCGCCTTCTTTAACGGGTGCAATTTTAGGAATATCCACAAGTTGAACAAACTCGGGTATTTTGGCATCCCAAGTCATGGTTCCAAAATGATTGGTCTTTTTAAGCTGCGCACTAATTTTACTAGTTGTATTCAAAATAGAGATGACCGTAGAAAAACGACTGCTGGTTCCATCAATAATCCCAACAATGCCTTTTGAGGAAACCACCCCAAAATCCTGTTTGATACTATCCTTTTTTCCCTTATCGAGAAGCAACACGTTGTTGGTCAGCGCATAGCTGTTTTTTATAACATTTGCAGATGTGAAATGATAGGAACTATCTATAGCGAAACCATCTTTAAAAGTAGAATCGCTTTTTATTTCCAAATTTGAAATTAGTGATTTTAGCCTATTGTTTTCTTCGGATAAAACAGCGTTTTGCTCTTTTAAACTAAAATAGCTATTGATATTATTGACCGTATTATAAACACCGCCCGTTAAAAAATTAGCTGAATTTATAAACTTGCTTTTATGGTACGAATGCGATTGGATCGTAAACAAAAGCGATACAGAAAAAAGCAACAAGAACAACAAAAAGGTTTTGTTCCTAATTATAAAATTAATAATCTGTTGCATGTTCTAGAAGCCTTTTATGCCTTATTTTATCAAAATGCTTTTGTATTTGGCTAAATTTTTAAGGGTGATACCAGTGCCTCTAACTACCGCACGCAATGGGTCTTCTGCAATGTAAACCGGAAGGTCTGTTTTTTGTGACAGACGTTTATCCAAACCACGTAGCATAGAGCCACCACCTGCTAAATAAATACCTGTATTGTAAATATCGGCAGCCAATTCTGGAGGCGTTTGTGATAGGGTTTCCATCACGGCATCTTCAATGCGCAAAATAGATTTATCCAATGCTTTAGCAATTTCCCTATAAGAAATCTGAACTTGTTTTGGTTTACCTGTCAACAAATCACGTCCTTGAACGCTCATATCTTCTGGAGGCAATTCCAAATCTTCGGTAGCAGCACCAATCTGTATTTTTATTTTTTCAGCTGTACGTTCGCCCACATACAAATTGTGTTGGGTACGCATGTAGTAAACAATATCGTTCGTAAAAACATCACCCGCAATTTTAACCGATTTATCACACACAATACCACCCAATGCAATCACAGCAATTTCGGTAGTACCACCTCCTATATCCACCACCATATTTCCTTTGGGCTGCATAATATCCACGCCAATACCAATAGCAGCAGCCATAGGTTCGTGAATTAAATACACTTCTTTCCCATTAACACGCTCACACGATTCTTTTACCGCACGCATTTCCACCTCGGTAATTCCAGAAGGAATACAAACCACCATACGCAATGCCGGTGTAAAAAATCGTTTTTTTAATGCCGGAATATTTTTGATGAACATACTTATCATCTGCTCCGACGCATCAAAATCTGCAATAACCCCATCTTTCAAAGGACGGATGGTTTTTATGTTTTCATGCGTTTTACCTTGCATTAAGCTAGCTTCTTGGCCAACCGCTGTTATTTTTCCAGAAATCCTGTCGCGCGCTACTATGGATGGCGCATCAACAACAACTTTATCTTGATGTATTATAAGTGTATTTGCAGTACCTAAATCTATTGCAATTTCTTCGGTTAGGAAGTCAAAAAAACCCATGTGCTATTAGTAATTATTAGTGGTTAAAAAACGAATCCTGTAAATGTAATAAAAGTTGATAAATATATGAGTTTTATAAGGCTTCAAAATTTTATTAAACCTCGGCATCAGTTTTTTATACGTATTTTGTCGGTTTTTGGATTATTGAAAAACAATCCCATCCTTCAACGCGTTTATTTTCAACTAAGAGCCTATTAAAAAAAATATTTTTTAATGTTTAAAATGACGTGTTCCTGTAAATACCATCGCTACCCCATTATCATTACAATAATCAATACTTAATTGGTCTTTTATAGAACCTCCAGGTTGGATAACCGCTGTAACACCTGCATGTTTTGCAATTTCAACACAGTCAGGGAATGGGAAAAAGGCATCACTCGCCATGGCAGCACCGTTTAAATCAAACTTAAATGTTTTTGCTTTATGGATGGCTTGTTCCAAAGCATCTACACGGCTGGTTTGTCCTGTTCCGCTCGCTAATAAGCTTTTGTTTTTCACTAAAACAATGGTGTTTGATTTGGTGTGCTTACAGATTTTTGAAGCGAATATCAAGTCATCAATCTCACCAGCAGTTGGTGCTGTATTGGTGACGTTTGTTAAGCCCGCAATGGTATCGGTCACATTATTTCGATCTTGAACCAAAACACCATTTAAACAACTTCTTACGTTGGTTTTTGGCATCTCAACATCATGGAGCACTAAAATAATACGGTTCTTTTTTCCTTGAAGCAATGCCAATGCTTCTTTTGAATAGGAAGGTGCAATGACAACTTCACAGAACAAACTATGAATTTCTTCAGCAGTTGCTAAATCAATTTCTTTATTACTGATCAACACACCACCAAAAGCTGAAACTGGGTCACCAGCCAAAGCATCCACATAAGCTTCTCGCAACGTTTCGCGTTGTGCCAAACCACAAGCATTATTATGTTTTAAAATGGCAAACGTTGGTGCATCGTTCTTAAATTCCAACATCAAATTTACGGCTGCATCAACATCTAAAAGATTATTGTAGCTTAATTCCTTTCCGTGAAGTTTAGTAAAAATATCATCAAAATTTCCGAAGAAAAAACCGCGTTGATGTGGATTTTCTCCGTAACGCAATACTTTTCCGTTGGTTTCGCTAATTTTTAAAACCACCTCATCGTTATTTTGGTTGAAGTAATTGAAAATAGCCGTATCGTAATGCGAAGACACATTAAATGCTTTTCCTGCAAAACGTTTTCTGTTTGCTTCAGAAATAGCGCCGTTGTTTTCTGAAATCAATTCTAAAAACTCAGCATAATCATCCACAGAAGCCACACAAATCACATCGGCATAATTTTTAGCGGCCGCACGAATCAATGAAATACCACCAATATCAATCTTTTCAATGATATCTTGCTCACTAGCACCTGAAGCTACGGTTTTTTCAAAAGGGTATAAATCTACAATCACGACATCAATTTGAGGGATCTCATATTCGGCCAATTCAGCCACATCGCCCGCATGGTTTTGTCGGTTCAAAATACCACCAAATACTTTTGGGTGCAGCGTTTTTACACGGCCGCCAAGAATGGATGGATAAGACGTTACCTCTTCAACAGGCACGACATCAACGCCTAAATCATTAATGAATTTTTGTGTACCACCCGTTGAATAAATAGTAACACCTTGCTCATTTAATTTTTTGATGATAGGCTCTAAACCGTCTTTGCTGAATACAGAGATTAATGCCGACTTGATTGTTTTTTCGTTGCTCATTGATACTAGATTGTATGAATTCCCATAGTTTTGAAAATGAGATATTCACATTATTTTTTAATTAAATTTATGTGTGATTTTTTATAAAGTGCAAAAGTAGTTATTTCCTTTAGAAAACAGATGTAGAATCTTTAAAAAGATGTGATTTTTTAACTAAGAAACAAGTTGTCAACAACTATAAAACTTCTGCAATTTTTGAGCAAACAAACTCCAAAAAGCGCTCATCATTTTCTGTAAAAGGGTTACGCTTATTGGAATCAATATCAATTTGTCCAATATTTTTACCGTTCACAAAAATCGGAATCACAATTTCTGATTTTACCGTGATACTGCAAGCAATATAATTGTCTTGGGCAGACACATCGGGCACCACAAAATTTTGATTGCTTACGGCAACCTGACCGCAAATGCCTTTTCCAAACGGAATGACCGTATGGTCTGTGGGCGCACCAACGTAAGGTCCTAAAACAAGTTCTTCTTTATCTCCGTTCCTAAAATAAAAACCTACCCAATTATAATAATCTATCTCTGCTTCTAACAATTCGCAAACTTGCAAAAGCCTTTCATTTACAGAAAATTTAGTATTTAAAATAATGGTTTCTATTTGCGGTTTTAGGGTTTCAAAAATCATACGGCTAAAGTTTTGGCAAATATATTTAAAAAGGTGTAAATTCGGTTTTCAAATGGATACCACAAATGTCACGAATTTTCACTAATGTTTAAAAATCTTTAGATTTTTTGATTTGTGAAATCATCTTGAAACAATAATTTCACGAATTTCAAATGGGGCAAGCTCATTTATTCGTATTAATTTGTGACATTCGTGGCAAAATAAAATATTGATTTTATATCATAAACGACTCAACTTATTTGAAAGCACTTTTAATCAAATACAAATCTGTTATAAAATTTATACTCACTTTTTTAATTGTGTATATGACACTATCTGTGGCTTACAAATTTTATTTGGACTTTTCTGATGGCTCAAAATTTTATCCCGATTATTTTACCAATTTAGTTGCCAATCAAAGTAAAAATTTATTAAATGATATAGGCTACAGCGTACAAGTTTTGCCACACCCTGATGAACCCTCTATGAAACTTATTGTCAACAACAAATATTTGGCTCGGGTTATTGAAGGCTGCAACGGCATTAGCGTTATCATCCTATTTATTTCTTTTGTCATTGCTTTTTCTGGCAAATTGAAAACCACTATTCTCTACATTTTGGCTGGCAGCGTTTTAATCTATGTGGTTAATTTGAGCCGTATTGTTATTTTATCCGTTGGGCTGTACCATTATCCGTGGCGGGAAAACATTTTGCATACCGTTGTGTTTCCTGGGATTATTTATGGCATGGTTTTTTTATTGTGGATGTTTTGGGTCAATCGATTTTCTAATTTGAAGAAAAAAAAATGAATAAACCATTAAAGTACATCCTGCTATTTTTGCTTTTCGGATTATTAGTTTTAATTCGGTTTTATGAGAACGAACTGTTTTACGATCCTTATTTAACGTTTTTTGAAAGCGATTATCTATATATAGACAGCCCTAGGCGTGAGGTGCTTAAAGTAACCGCTTTCACCACCATACGATTCGCTTTAAACAGCATCATTTCACTAGGCATATTATTTTTGGTTTTTAAAGATAAAAGCATCATCAAATTTTCGGCTCTTATTTTTACATTCGCTTACATCGTACTCATAATCATTTATTTATACTTTGTTATTAACCCCCATCAAGAAGATTACTATTTATTTTTCAACATCCGAAGGTTTTTGATACAGCCCATTATTTTAATTCTTTTATTGCCAGCTTTTTACTATCACAAATTAAAAAACTGATATGCTAATCATTTATTAAAAAACAGATTGTTATTTATTTTTTTTGTAATTTTCATCTAATGAAAGTGATATTGCACAAAATAACATCTTCATTTATTGTATTTGTTGTTTTGCAATACAATGTCGTTCACAATAAATAAGCATTAACATAGTAAAACCTTAATGACTTCCGCAATTTTACATAAAACTGATACATGTGGAATAAAAATACAACCAGAAACCTCCACTTCAGACTATTCTCTGAACAAAATTGCTATAAGTATGAGCAATTGGATTTGGCCTATCAAGACAAATTACAACTTTTCAGTTACCAAAGACATCTGCTCATATGAAGTTACTTTTATCTCATTATTAGGCAACTCTCTATGCTATGTTTTACAAAACATATTCATTTTTTTAATAACCATTTTTGTTTCCAGAGGATTTTCCAACAGCACAATTGTTATGATTTTTTCCTAGAACCTAAAAATCAAATACTATATGAGTATTTTAAAAACTATTTCAAGAGTTATAAAAAAAATCCAAAATGAGGGAGCTATTAAAACGTTAATAGATTCCATATCCTATCTATATGATCATTATTATGATGTAAAGTATGGAATTGACACGTATTCTTGGGTTTCAAAACAAGATTTAACTGCTGAAGATGCAATTGCCGCACATGCATCATGTTATCAAGCCACAAAAGTTTTGGCATTAAGGAAACTATTTAAAAAATTAAATATTGCAAGCGGTAAAATACTTATTGATATTGGCTCGGGCAAAGGGAGGATTTTATTGGTAGCTTCAGAGTTTGGTTTTAAAAAAGTTAGAGGGGTTGAATTGTCTTCTAATCTATGCTCAATAGCACAGAAAAACATCACAACATATCAAAATGGAGTTAATACAAATACACTATTTGAGGTTATTAATATTGATGCAACACAATACAACTTTGAAGATGATGAGTATGTGTTATTTATGTTCAATCCATTTGATGAATTTATACTAAAAAAAGTACTAACTAATCTTTCTCTTTCTATTAAGAGAAAAAAAAGACCAGTATTAATAGTATATGCTTATCCAGTCAAAAATAACATAATTAAAGAAGCTATGGATATTGAAAAAATAACAAATTATAAATTCTGGAATCAGACATTTGCTATATATGAATTATCCGCCTAACTAAAACATCAATCGGTTACTTTATCTTAGCAAGCAAAGCAGCCCAAATCCACATCCACTTAATCTATTTAATTGATTTCAAAATACTTATTTAAAAGTATATTTTCTCTAAGACCCCATTTCGCAGACAAAAAAAGTTGTGATTACACTTCAGCTGCCCAATAAGAGAAAGATTAGAAGCATCATCAAACATCAGGCTTTTTACTATCACAAATTAAAAAACTAAACTGTTAATCATTTTATAAAATACCCTTTATAAAATTCATTTTTGTACTTTTGCACCGTTAGAATTTGTATGATAAAACAATTTTTACATAAAGGTTTTTCAATAGCATTGGCATTGCTAGTGTTACTTTCAACGGTATCATTTACCATTGAAAAACACTTTTGTGGTGATGTGTTGGTAGATGTTTCTGTTTTTAATTCCGCTGAAAGTTGTGGTATGCAAACCTCTGAAATCATCCAAAAAAAATCGTGCTGTAAAGATGAGATTGATGTGATTCAAGGTCAAGACGAATTAAAATTTTCAAACATTGACGATTTAAACTTTGAACAGCAATTATTCTTAACAGCTTTTACGTTTTCCTATCTCAATCTTTTTGAAGGCACTCCTGAAAAAACCATTCCGCATAAAGATTACTCTCCACCAAATTTGGTTGCCGACATACAGGTTTTAGACCAAGTTTTCATTATTTGATATCTAGTTTTTTTATCATTCCCTTCTTTCAACTATCGCTCAAGGTAAACGTAGGAGGAAATCTCATGAACAGCTCCGTTCAACTAAAAAATATCTCATAATTTCAAATTCAATTACAAAATTACAAAGTGAAACACACATATACAGTTACAGGTATGTCCTGCAATGGTTGCAGGGCCCATGTTGAAAAAATACTCAACAACATCCCCGAAGTTACAAATGCTACGGTAAATTTGGAACAAGCAAAGGCTACCATTGAAATGGAAGAGCATATACCGCTAAGCACGTTTCAAAAAGCATTAAAGCATGATGGTGGCAGCTATCAAATCCATAAACATGGCGAGAAACAGCCTACTAAACCCGAAAAAAAAGAAGCTCCAAAAGAAGATGGCACGGGTATATTTTACTGCCCCATGCATTGTGAAGGTGACAAAACCTACAACAAACCTGGCGATTGCCCAGTTTGCGGCATGGACCTTGTAGAAGAAACCGCTTTTCAAACAGAAGGCTCCTCAACGGACAAAAACTACAAAAAACTCTTAAAAAAACTATGGCTGGCAATCGCCTTTACGCTGCCTATTTTTCTGATTGCCATGTCTGAAATGATTCCAGACAATCCACTCTATAAAATTTTAGATTTAAAATACTGGAACTGGGTACAGTTTGCACTTTCTATTCCTGTGGTATTTTATGCCACTTGGATGTTTTTTGAGCGTGCATACAAATCTGTTAAAACATGGCACTTAAACATGTTTACGCTCATTGGCATTGGTGCGGGGATGGCTTGGGTTTTTAGCCTCTTCGGTCTGTTTTTTCCAGACATTTTTCCAGCACAGTTCAAAACGGCATCGGGCACGGTTCATGTGTATTTTGAATCGGCAACCGTTATTTTAACCTTGGTATTATTGGGCCAAGTATTGGAAGCCAGAGCACACAGCAAAACCAATAGCGCTGTGAAAGAGCTACTAAAACTTGCACCAAACAAAGCCATTAGAGTTAATGACGGACAGGAAGAAGAAATTGCCATAGACCAAATTGATATTGGAGACCATTTACGTGTAAAACCTGGAAATAAAATCCCGGTTGATGGGCAAATTATTGATGGCGAAAGTTCCATAGACGAATCCATGATTACTGGCGAACCCATTCCTGTGGAAAAAGCCAAAGGCGATGTGGTACATTCGGGAACAATCAACGGCAAACAATCTTTTGTAATGAAAGCTGAAAAAATTGGAGCAGATACATTGCTATCACAAATAGTAACGATGGTCAATAACGCAAGCAAAAGCAAAGCGCCTATTCAAAAGTTGGCCGATAAAATTTCAGGATATTTTGTACCTATAGTGGTTCTTATTTCTGTTATCACATTTATTATTTGGAAATTTTTTGGGCCAGAACCCTCTTATGTCTATGCGTTGGTCAATGCCATTGCAGTTTTGATTATTGCCTGCCCTTGTGCTTTAGGACTGGCCACACCTATGTCCGTGATGGTTGGCGTTGGCAAAGGTGCTAAATCTGGCGTGCTGATAAAAAATGCCGAAGCCCTTGAGCAACTGAATAATATTGACACTTTAATTATTGATAAAACCGGCACCATTACCGAAGGCAAACCGTCGGTTGAAAAAGTTGAGAGTGACAGCGATGATTTTGACACCAATAAAGTCTTGCAATATATTGCATCTTTAAATAATTCCAGCGAGCATCCATTAGCAGAAGCTACTGTAAATTATGGAAAATCAAAAGACATCACGTTTCTGGAAGTTAAAAATTTCACTTCGATTACCGGAAAAGGCGTTACAGGC
>CAXBNH010000093.1:0-10265 GCA_963976905.1 uncultured Algibacter sp. | reverse complement strand
CTCATTGAGTGTTTCCTCATCATAGGTATCCACTTTATTGAAAAGCAAAATCGTTTTTATGGAATAGGCATTGGCCGTTACCAAAAACCTATCGATAAAACTGGTTAACGTTGGTGGGTTATTGATGGTAATCAATAAAAAAACCTGATCGATATTTGCGGCAATGATATGGGTTTGCTTAGAAAGGTTTACTGATTTCCGGACAATGTAATTGATCCTATCATGTATATTAAATATGATGCCTGACACTTGGTCATTATTAGTTTCCAATTCAAAATCTACCACATCGCCCACAGCAATCGGATTGGTGCTTTTTATACCTTTGATTCGGAACTTTCCTTTTATACGGCATTCATAGGTTTCGCCCAAATCGGTTTTTACCGTGTACCAACTTCCTGTAGATTTATATACGCGTCCTGTCATCCATGAAATTATAAAATACAAATTAACAACTTTTAAACGTAACAGAAAGTAAGAAAAAAGATTACATTAGCCACTTAAACATAAAAAACCAACAACATGAAAAAATTAGTATTTGTTTTAAGCATTTCTTTATTTACTTTTTTTGAAATCCATGCCCAAGTGGAATACAAAGTTATTACGAGTGTAGAATCTATTGTGCCTAGCGGTTTAGGTCGTTCCAGAATCATTAGCGCTAATGAAGAAAAAGATTACAAAGAATTTACTTCCACACAAACCGAAGATGATAACGGACGTAACAAATCTGACCGAGGTGACATCCGGGTTAAAGATTTTGATGAAACCAAATTGCTGAACTTTTATAACATTGCTGGTATTCGTTTTCAAAACATTGCTGCCAACGATGCTGTAATTACATCAAAAATAAACACGATGGTTGAAGAAGGCTGGGAATTGGCTTTTGTAACCAGTGCTGTGGAAAGTGATGCTGGCAAAGGCGATAACCAAGGTATTTTTATTACGCGGTATATTTTTAAGAGAAACAAGCAATAAAAACAGTAACTATTTCAAACAAAAAATGCCCCACGATTGTAGGGCATTTTTATTTACTGAATATTCAATTATCCATTAATGACCTTCTCTTGATGATTGATAGATTCTTGGTGAATGGCTTTAAACATTTTCAAGATAAACTCTTCGCTCAAACCTTGAGATTCGCCTTCAATAACCATTTTTCCTAAAATCTCGTTCCAACGTTTTGATTGTAAAACGGCTACGTTCTTTTGCTTTTTAAGGGCTCCAATACCATCTGCCGATTTCATACGCTTTCCTAAAAGATCAATAATCTGATTGTCAATGACATCAATTTGAGCTCTTAAATTATCTAGTGATTTATTATAATCAGCTTCAGCATCTGTTTCCTTTCTAATTTTCAAATCTTTCATAATTTGAACTAATGTAGCTGGCGTAACTTGCTGCGAAGCATCACTCCAAGCGTTATCTGGGTCGAAATGTGTTTCAATCATCAAACCATCAAAGTTCAAATCCAATGCTGTTTGAGACACATCAAAAATCATATCTCTTTTTCCTGTAATGTGCGATGGATCGTTAATTAAAGGAATATCTGGATATTTGTTTTGGAACTCAATAGCCAATTGCCATTCTGGATTGTTTCTGTACTTTGTTTTTTCGTAAGTTGAAAACCCTCTATGAATGGCTCCAATATTTTTAACACCTGCTTTGTAAATTCTTTCAATACCACCTAACCATAAAGCTAAATCTGGATTTACTGGATTTTTAATCAATACAGGTTTATCAGTGCCTTGTAAAGCGTCTGCTATTTCTTGCATGATAAATGGGCTTACTGTTGAGCGCGCTCCAATCCACAATAAATCCACATCATGCTCTAAAGCTAATTTTACGTGTGCAGCATTGGCAACTTCAGTACAAATTTTCATACCCGTTTCAGCCTTTACTTTTTGTAACCATTTTAAACCTAATGCGCCAACACCTTCAAACATTCCTGGACGGGTTCTTGGTTTCCAAATTCCGGCTCTAAAATAGCTAACATCAGTATCTTTTAGCTCATGCGCTATTTTTAATACTTGCTCTTCTGTTTCAGCACTGCAAGGACCTGCAATTACCAATGGATGACTTAAATTTAAATCATCTAACCACGTTCTCATTTCTTTCTTGTTTTCCATAATTCTAATAAAATTTCAATATTCAAATTCCAAATTCCAAACACTTGCTTTTAGTTTCAAAATGGAATTTGATTTTTTTTTGTATTCGGTTTTAATGTATTCCTTTTAAAATGTCTTTTATATAATTGTTTTTCAATTTTTATTTATTTGGGCGTTACCACAAGGGTCGGGCTTTTCGTTGCAAGTCCTCGCTCCTCCTTCGTCGGGCTGTGGGCTTTCCACTACAATCCCTAACGCGGGCTAATCTACATTTTTCAGTCTTCAGTCTTCCATCTTCTGTCCCATCCTATATAATACCGTTTAAAATATCTTTTATATGATTGGTGTCTTTCATCTCATTAAAAATAGCTTCAAAATCATCTTTCTTCATCAACTCTTTAAAATGAGTGAGATTATTAATATACTCTTCTAATGTTTCAATAACATTGGTTTTATTTTGTTTGAAAATAGGTGTCCACATTTCAGGTGAACTTTTTGCCAAACGAACGGTTGATGCAAATCCACTGCCCGCCATGTCAAAAATATCGCGTTCATTTTTTTCCTTTTCTATAACCGTTTTCCCTAACATGAACGAGCTGATGTGCGATAAATGCGACACATAAGCAATGTGCTTGTCATGGGCTTCTGGATTCATATAACGAATGCGCATCCCAATATCTGTAAACAATTTCAAGGCTTTTTCTTGAAGCTTAAAAGTTGTTTTTTCAACTTCGCAAACAATATTGGTCTTTCCCACAAACAAGCCACTAATAGCTGCACTTGGCCCCGAATGCTCGGTACCTGCAATAGGATGCATGGCTAAAAAATTTCTTCGTTTTGGATGGTTTTCAACCACTTTACAAATATCCGCTTTTGTAGAACCAGCATCAACAACCAACCCCGTATCTGAAATTAAATCTAAAACTGTTGGCAACAATTTTACCGTAGCATCTACTGGAATGGAAATAATGACTAAATCAGCATTTTTAATATCCTCTAACGTTGCTTTTTTATCAATTAAATTAAGCGCTAAAGCTTCATCAAGCGTTGTGTCCTTTCTACTGATACCGTGAATAACCACTTCTGGATCATTCTTTTTAATATCAATAGCAAGACTTCCTCCTATTAATCCAACTCCTATACAGTATATATTTTTCATATTACTTTACTCTCGCTATAGCCTCTTCTAAAACTTCGGTGGTTGCACATAATGAAAACCGTATATATCCTTCACCTTTACTGCCAAAAATAGTTCCTGGCGTGATAAAAATATGATTGTTCTTAAGCACCACATCTATAAATTCTTCAGATTTAATATGTGGTGGCAATTTAGCCCAAACAAAAAGCCCTGTAGCATTTTCATCATAAGTACAATTCAAGGCTTCTGCCAATTTCCAAACTAAATCCCTTCGTTGCTTATATACATTATTTAATGTGGCATACCACATTTTCGAACATTTTAAAGCTTCAACAGCGCCTTTTTGAATACCGTAAAACATTCCAGAATCCATATTGCTTTTTACCTTTAAAATATTATTGATATGGCTACTATCACCAACCACCATTCCAACGCGCCATCCTGCCATATTAAAGGTCTTGCTTAACGAATTAAGTTCTAAACAAACCTCTTTAGCTCCTTCAACACTCAATATGCTTGTTTGTGTTTCATTTAACACAAAACTATATGGGTTATCGTTTACAATTAAAATGTGATGCTTTTTTGCAAAAGCCACCAAATCTACAAACAATTTTTCAGTTGCTTGGGCACCTGTTGGCATGTGCGGATAGTTAACCCACATCAACTTCACTTTACTTAAATCTAAGGTTTCTAAAGCTGCTAAATCTGGCAGCCAATTATTAGTTTCATCCAATTCATAAAAAATAGGTTCAGCACCTACTAACCGTGTTACGGATTGATAGGTTGGGTACCCTGGGTTTGGAATTAAAACTTGGTCGTCTTCATTTAAATATGCCATTGAAATATGCATGATGCCTTCCTTACTGCCCATTAAAGGCAATATGTCTGTAACGGGACTTAAAGACACTTTAAAATGTTCTTTATAAAATCCAGCCATAGCCTCACGTAACTCCGGAAGTCCTTGATAGCTTTGGTATTTATGTGCATTAGATTCAAACAAACTACCAGAAATGGCATCAATCACCTTTTGGGGCGGCGGCATATCTGGACTGCCAATACCTAAATTTATAATGGGTTTGCCGTTAGCAATAAGCAAGTTTACCTCTCTCAATTTCTTTGAGAAATAGTACTCTTCAACGGTATGCAATCTGTTAGCTACTTCAATCATAACTTCGCATTTTTATATTCTCCTAAAACTTTAAAACTGGACGCCATTATTTCTATCAGCGATTTTGCTTTCTTAAAATCTAAATAGGTTTCAAAAGTAACATCAACAAAAAAGGCATATTTCCAAGGTGTTTCAATAATTGGCAAGGATTGGATTTTTGTTAAATTCAATCTGCAATCGCTCATCACATTCAATATAGCAGCTAAACTTCCACGTTTATGGTCTGCCTCAAACTTTATGGATGCCTTATTTATTTCGTGCTCTGGCACTTCAGAATTTGTTCTTTTTACAATTACAAATCGAGTTTCGTTGTGCTTGATGGTCTGGATGCTATGTGCTAGAATATCCAACTCGAATATTTCGGCTGCCATGACACTTGCAATAGCACCAATTCCTTTATGTTTATTCTTTTGGATACGCTCTGAAACCTCTGCGGTATCTTTATCTTCCACCAATTTTATATGCGGATATTCCTTAAAAAACTCTTTACATTGTAACAATGCCATAGGGTGCGAATACACTTCTTTAATCTCTGCTATATTTTGATTGGGCAATGCCATCAAATTATGCTGAATATCCAAATAATGCTCGCCAACAATATGCAAATTTGCCTTGTCAATTAAAGCATAATTTGGAATGATGGACCCTGCAATAGAGTTCTCCAACGCCATAATAACAGCATCACTTTCTCCTGTAATTAAAGACTCCACAACGCCATCAAATGTTAAACATTCAATAACATTAACAGGAGTTTCAAAATATTGCAACGATACAATATGATGAAATGACCCTTTAATTCCCTGTATGGCTACGGTTTTAATCATATAAAAAAAGTCCCGATTTTCATCGAGACTCATATTAAAATTTATGTTTATAAATTATACATACAACGTCTCGATTCCTTTGCTAAAAAAGAAATAAAAAAAGTTGCTAAAATATGTATTATTTAAAGTTGCTTTCATAATCGAGCGGCTAAAGTAATTAATATTTTTTCAAATCAAAACACTATATTAAGTTTTTTACATATTTATTAAAAAAATTAAAGATTTTATAGTAAAACTCACTTTACGATAGATAATCATTATTTTTGAAGAAACAATTTCAATATGTCGATAGAGGTAACTGGTATTTCTAAAATTTACGGAACTCAAAAAGCTTTAAACAATATTTCATTTAAAATTGAAAAACCTGAAATTGTTGGTTTTTTAGGTCCTAACGGCGCTGGAAAATCAACGATGATGAAGATTTTGACGACGTTCATCCAAGCTTCTGAAGGCGTTGCCAATGTAAATGGTCATAACGTTGAAGAAAACCAACAAGCGGTCCAAAAAAGCATTGGTTATTTACCTGAGCACAATCCGCTATATTTAGATATGTTCGTAAAAGAATATTTAGCCTTTAATGCGAATATTTACCAAGTTAGCAAACAGCGTATTGATGAGGTTATAGAACTTACAGGCTTATTGCCCGAAGCCCATAAAAAAATTGGGCAACTCTCCAAAGGGTACCGCCAGCGTGTAGGATTAGCAAATGCCTTGTTACACAACCCCGATGTTTTAATTTTAGATGAACCTACCACAGGTTTGGACCCTAATCAATTGGTGGATATAAGAAACCTCATTAAAACCATTGGCAAAACAAAAACGGTTTTTCTTTCCACACACATTATGCAAGAAGTGGAGGCCATGTGCAGTAGGGTCATCATCATTAATAAAGGGACGATTGTTGCCGATAAAAAGCTGGCAGAACTGCGTGAAGGCCAAGCACAAATTGTGGTCATAGAATTTGATTATCGTGTTGAAGATGCCTTTTTGCTGAAATTACCAAATGCTAAAACCGTAGTCAACACCTATGGTTTTGTTTATGAAATCACCTTTTCAACTTCAGAAGATATGCGCTCTCATGTATTTGATTTTGCACATGACAATCAATTGAAAATTTTACAATTGAACCAAAAGAACACGAGCCTGGAATCGCTTTTTAGGGAGTTGACTTTGGAGTGATAAATAATTATATTTTAAAAGCTGATCTGATTTGAATGAAATAGAAAACTGTTATTTTTGTGGTAAACCTGCTTCAACAAAAGACCACGTACCTTCAAAAAACTTATTGGAAAAACCCTATCCAAAAAATCTTTTAACTATTCCTGCTTGTCTTAAGTGCAATCAATCATTCTCTTTAGATGAAGAATATTTTTTAAATGTATTAACCACTTTGTCTGAAAGCCCAACTCTAATTGCTAGAACTGAACCTGGAGGAAGCGTATATAAGTCAAGAAATCGTTCAACCAAATTATATGAAAGACTACTAAAATCAATTATACAAAAAAACGACGGAAGAACATATTTTCATGCAGAAGTAGCGCGTTTAAAAAAAACAATTGAAAAAAATGCATTTGGATTGTATTGCCATAAATACGGAAAAATTCCAATGCTAAATGCATTTGAGTGTGTTGGATTTTATCCTTTTAATGCGGAGGAGACTAGACCTATTGAAATTATTATGTTAACCCATAATGAGAAATTTAAATTAAAAAAGTGGACACATCTTCAAGAAAATGTTTTCTCATATATTGTGGTTAGAGATTGGAGACGAAATAATCAATTGACCATGATTTTTGATATTCATAATACCGCTTGGTGTGTTATAAAAATCCCTTTTCCAAGTTCTGATAAGAGAACAAAAAGAAAAGTTCAAGGGCAGTATAAATTAAAAGTTGAGGGACAGTATCAATTATTTGAAAACAAACAGAGCTTATGACAAATATCATCTTTACCCAAACAGGAAGGTATTAATTTTGTCTCGTCACATATTAACAAAGTCTAATTTTCACTTAAGACTAAACCAAAAAGTATCTTTGTAATACAGCAAAAAACACGATTATGAGTAAAGGAATTTATGTAGCTACCATGGAGCCAAACAGCGGAAAATCTGTTGTTGTTCTTGGGCTTATGCGCATGCTATTGGGAAAAACCGCCAAAGTAGGCTATTTCAGGCCTATTATTGAAGATTTGGAAGCGGGAGAAATGGACAACCATATTGCTACGGTGCTTTCACATTTTCAAATAGATATCAATTACAAGAACACGTTTGCTTTTACCAGAAATGAGGTTTTGGATTTATACAACAAAGGAAAATCTGGCGAAGTGATTGATGAAATCATCAAAAAATATAAATATATAGAAGAACGATTTGATATTGTTTTACTGGAGGGCACTGATTTTTCGCATGACAATTCCAGTATCGAGCTAGACCTCAACATTTTAATATCAAAAAACTTAGGGTTGCCCGTTATTATTGTTACCCAAGCCGACAAAAAAAACCTTAAAGAAATTGTAGAAAGCGTACAATTGGCCCACGACACCTTTAAACAGGAAGTAGATGTGCTTTCCATCATGACCAATAAGGTAAATCCTGAGGATGTTTCAGAATTAAAAGCCTTACTAAAAACCCGGATTGGCACTAGCACAGATATTACGGTCATTCCAAAAATCCCAAGTTTATCCAGCCCAACGGTAAAAGAAATTGTAAAACTATTGGATGGCACCGTGCTTTTTGGAAAGGATATGCAAAACAATCTTACCGAAAACTTTAGCGTGGGCGCCATGCAATTACGTAATTACCTCACGCATTTAAAAGACAATTCGTTAGTGATTACCCCGGGAGACAGAGCAGACATTATTTTAGGTGCATTACAGGCCAATATTTCCAAAAACTACCCTAAAGTTTCTGGTATTGTATTAACTGGCGGTCTTGTTCCTGAAGAATCCATTTTAAAGCTTATTGAAGGGCTTTCAAGTATTGTCCCCATCATCAGCGTTAAAGACGGCACTTATTTTGTGACCAATCGCATTGGAAAAATCAAATCGAGAATCTATGCGGAAAATACCGAAAAAATAGCCACATCCATTGCTACGTTTGAAAAACACGTGGATACCGATAAACTCGCAGAACGTTTAATCACGTTTCAATCTGATATATTCACACCCAGAATGTTTCAATATAACTTGTTGCAACGTGCCCTAAAAAACAAAAAACACATTGTGTTGCCCGAAGGTTATGACGAACGTGTTTTGCGTGCAACCGCCAGATTGATAAATGCCAATGTGGTAAAATTAACGCTTATTGGCGAAGAAGATAAAATCAAAGAACGCATTGAAAAACTGGATATTGTTTTGGACACCAAAGACATAAACATAGTGACGCCAACAAAATCGCCCTTTTTTGAAGACTATGCCAATACGCTTTATGAACTCAGAAAACATAAAGACGTAAACTTACAAATGGCGAAAGATATGATGGCAGATGTATCTTATTTTGGCACTATGATGATTTACAAAGGCCATGCCGATGGTATGGTTTCTGGAGCCGTTCACACCACGCAACACACCTTAAGACCAGCACTTCAATTCATAAAAACAAAACCTGGGGTCAATATTGTATCCTCCATTTTCTTTATGTGTTTGGAAGATCGAATTTCTGTTTTTGGCGATTGTGCCATTAACCCAAATCCGAATGCAAAAGAATTGGCAGAAATCGCTATTTCATCAGCAAAAACCACAGAAGAATTTGGCATAGAGCCTAAAGTGGCGATGTTATCCTATTCATCGGGTGCTTCTGGAAAAGGTGCCGATGTTGAAAAAGTGAGGGAAGCTACAGAAATTGTAAAAAAACAAGCACCTCAAATTAAAATTGAAGGCCCTATCCAGTACGATGCAGCCGTTGATATGCGCATAGGAAAAAGCAAATTACCCGATTCTGAAGTTGCTGGCCGAGCCAGTGTGTTGATTTTTCCCGATTTGAACACAGGCAACAACACCTATAAAGCGGTACAACGCGAAACAGGTGCTTTGGCCATTGGCCCTGTTTTACAAGGATTGAACAAACCCGTAAACGATTTAAGTCGTGGTTGCACCGTTGATGATATTTACAGCACCGTGATTATAACCGCCATTCAAGCACAAGACATTTAAACATGCAAGTACTCGTTTTAAACTCAGGAAGCTCCTCGCTTAAATTCCAACTATTTTCCATGCCAGATGAAACTATTTTGTGTTCTGGACTTATGGAGCGTATTGGACAAAAAGATGCTTTTTTCAAATTCAAAACACAAAAAGATACTATTGAATTACAATCTGAAATTTTAAACCATAAAATGGGTTTAAAACTTTTGGCTGAACAGCTTTTAAATAAAAATACTGGTGTTATAAATTCCCCTGATGATATTGCCGTTGTGGGGCATCGTGTGGTGCATGGTGGTAACCATTTTAGTAATACCACAGAAATCACTAAAGCAGTCAAAGAAAAAATCCAAGCCTTGTCAAAATTAGCGCCTTTGCACAACCCTGCTAATTTAGAAGGTATTGAAGTTGCGGAAGCTATTTTTTCAAACGCCAAACAAGTGGCTGTTTTTGATACGGCCTTCCATCAATCTATTCCGGAATATGCTTATAAATATGCCATTCCCAATGAGTTTTCAGATACTTATAACATTAGGTTGTACGGATTTCACGGGACTAGCCATAAATATGTTTCTGAAAAAGCGGTTGATTATTTAGGCAAAAAAGAATCAAAAATCATAACCATCCATTTAGGAAATGGTTGTAGTATGACCGCTGTAAAAAATGGAAAAAGCATCGACCATTCCATGGGTTTTTCCCCTTTGGGCGGTTTGATCATGGGCACACGTTCTGGGGATATTGACCCTGCTTTTACTTTTTATTTAGCTGATAAATTAAATTATAAGCTGAACGACATCAATACCCTTTTATTGAAAAAAAGCGGTATGCTGGGACTTACCGGTTTTAGTGATTTAAGGGATATTCAAAACGAAGCAGAAAAAGACAATAAACATTGT